>NZ_JBSIUV010000015.1:0-61276 GCF_053654515.1 Helicobacter sp. T3_23-1059
AAATTAAAGATTAGAAAATTCTTTTTTTTTTTTTTTTTGATTTGGTTTTTGATTTTGTAAGTTTGATTTAAGTATTTTATTTGTAGAATGCTAGACAAATTTTTTAGAGAAAAATGTTTCTTACTTCACAAACTTCACAAAACTTATTTTTTTCTTAAGAAATGGATTCGCGCAAGAAACCGAAGTATCTCAAAGCGCAACTTCTTTATAAAATCTAAAAAATACAAATAGAGATATTTCGCGCTTGCGCTCTCATTATGACAATGTAGCTATTTCCCCCTCCGCAAGGGAGGGGGCTTTAATAGCCAACGCTATAACTAACCCTTGTCATACTGAACATAAGCGAAGCAACTCAAAATCTAAAAAAAATATAAATAGATATATTTTGCTAAACGCTCAATATGACAAAAACTCCGTCATTGCGAATGGATTTTGTATAAAATCCGCGTGGTAATCCATTTATCATTTTTTGCCAAATGTGTGTTTTTCTTAATATTTTACAACGATAAATTACCACGATTTTGTAATTTTTGTTTAAGTTGCAAATTCTAGCAATGACAAAAAAAACCCATCTCAACCCAACGGGTTGCAAGTCCTTAGCCAAAACAAAACCCCCTTACACAAAGAAAAAACCCCACTTTACAAACCAAACCCCCCTCCACAAAGCAATGCCCCGTAATGTTGTAAGGTGCTTAAAAGGTATTGCCCCGAGCAGATATGACAAACCAAGGTCCCTTATGACAAACAAAAAACATTATTTTTCTAAGCAGATTTTATAAACTTTGTTTCTTATTTTGACTAACAATCCCACTTCCATTAGCTGATGAAATGTCTTTACAATCGTGGGTTTGCTAACCCCCAATTCCTCGATAATATATTCATAACTTCCATAAAAAACCCCCTCATCATCGCAATGCTCAAGCAAAAATCGAATAATTTCGATTTTTTTGCCGCCCACAAAAGTATTTATCGCGCTTAAAAGCATATTTTTGGATTCTATTTCTTTGGCTTGGATTTTTGGGAGGATAGCCTTGTGCATCGTGGCTAATAATTCGGCTACATTGATAGGTTTTAGCACATATCCATCGACACTTAGCGAAATTGCATCAAGCAAGTAATTTACCTCCGTGTGCGCGGTGGTAAAAATGATTGGGCATTGGGTGTTGTGCTTGCCCTCGCGCACTTTGCGAGCAAACTCAATCCCATTCATTTTTGGCATCAAAATATCGCTTAGGATTAAATCGATTTGGTGGGTATCAAAAATCTCTAAGGCTTCTATGCCGTTTTTTGCTACAAAGATTCGCTCTATGTAGTCTTCTAGCACCATTGTGCTTACTCGTGCGACTTCTTCATTATCCTCGACATAAAGCAATGTGAGATTTTTTAGCTCTGCTAGATTTTGCATTTTGTCCCCTTAAAATTATGGCTAATGCGCTACATTTGATAAAGGAAATCTTATCATAAATTTTGCACCATAACATTCTTTATTGAGTGCTTTAGCTACCCACGCATCATTTACCACTTCGATACACCCACCCATTTGTTTTTCGATGATTTGTTTTGCCATATATAGCCCTATGCCTGTGCCTATGGATTTGTGCTTGGTGGTGAAATATGGCTCAAAGATTTTTTCCATTTGGGCTACTTTGATTCCGCCTCCATTATCCATTATGCAGATTTCAGCACAGCCTCTCACGCTAGGATTTATAGGATTATTTTGGGGCAGGGCGCATTTTGCGTTGCGTGATAAAGTGATTTGGATAATGCCACTTTGGGCTTGCAAATCGATAGAATCTCTTAAGATTTGCGCGCTAGAATCTAGGCTAGATTTTGCGCTAAAATCCTTGCTACTAGATTGCGTGTTATTAGATTGCGCTTCAAATCCTAAAGCACATTGTGTAAGCGCGTCTTGGGCGTTTTTGATGATATTTAGGATTATTTGGCTAAAGGCATTTTCATACCCAAAAATCTCTATATCCTCCTCATATTCAAAAAACACTTGGATATTATTTTGCTCCAAAGTAGGCTTGATAAGCGCGATAGAATCCTTAATACTCGCGCAAATAAAAAAATTCTTTTTTTTATGATGTGGCTGAAAAAAATTACGAAAATTCTCAATCGTATCAGACATATTATTCGCAATTTTTAGCGCGTCTTTTGTCTGTGTTTCGACAATATGTTGGCTTAAAGTGCCATTATCAAATTTTAGCTTGAAATTTTGGATAAGAATAATGAGTGAATTTAGTGGCTGACGCCATTGGTGTGCGATATTTTGTATCATTTCCCCCATCGCTGCAAAGCGGGCTTGCTGATACATTATTTGGTCTTTTTTGCGCGATTGTTCGATTTGCTCGCTAATGGTTTGTTGTAGATTTTGGTTATGCTTTTTTAGCTCATTTGTTTTTTGTAAAATGATTTTTTCTAGTCGCTTATTTTTCCCTCGCATAAATCCCATAAAAACACTTGAAGAATACACCGTGATAATGCTAACAAAAAGCATAAAGATTAGCAAAAATATCATTGTGCTGTCATACATCGTATCTGTGATACTATCTTGCAAGCTAAAAATCTCGATATTTTTTTCAAAAATCTCATTGATTTTGTTGCTGACTTCTATGCTGTGGGTTAGTAGATTTTGCGAAAAAGTTTGTGAATGTGTGGCGTTTTTTTGGATTTTGTTTTGAATTTTTTTTTGCGCATTTTGTTGCGAGTTTTTTTGTAAAGTTTCTTGTAAAGTTTCTTGCATAACGATATGTTTTGTATTGTTTATAAGGATAGAGAGTTCGTTTTTTAGCTCATTTTTTTGGGCGATTTTTTCTTTCATTTGAGATAGAGATTTTGCAAAAAATAGATTTTGGTATAGCGTTTTTAATGAGTGCAAAATCCCATTTTGCTCCCCATCTTGCTCATAAGTCTGCCATTCTTGTAGGTTGTTTTCATATTGGTTTTGTAGATTTTCATAAAAATGCGCTTGGGAGTTTGCATTAAAATGCGAAGCAGAATATGCAGGCAGGGAAATATAAAATTTTTGTATATTTTGAAGTGATTTTGATTTATGCACTCTTGTGCTGATATTTGCGTCATATTCATTTTTTAGCCCGCTTAGTGCTAGCAAACTTGTAATCGAAATAAGTCCAAAACCAAACGCAATAAGCAATAACAAAATCTTTGTTTGTCGCCCTAATGGTATGAGGGTAAAATTGATAAACGCCATTTTTGTCCTTTGCTAGATGTTATCAAATGTGGATTTTGTGGGATTTTGCTACAAATCCACTATATAGCTTTGCTTAAAAATAGGGCTACTAACATTTTTCCCACACCATTTCATCGCGGATATAGGCTACATAGCCATTGATTTCATAGTCTTTATAAAGCGTTTTTAGCGCGTCTATATAGCCATTTACTTGCTTTTTATGCTCTTCTTTAGAATTTATCCCACTTTTGTAATCAAGTATGAAAATCTTATTTTCACATTGTGCTAGTAAGTCGATTCTCTTTAGCTCGCCATCAAAAAACAACGGAATTTCCACATAAATTTGTTTTTGCAAATCTTGCTCTTGCAAAATCTGTTTTTGCAAAAAATCATCTAGTTGCTTTTTTGTCTTTTCTACAAGCATTAAAATATGAACAATGTCAATTTGCGCTCCAAAATGATTTTGCAAAAGCGAAGCTAAAATCTCTTTTTTTGTCCCAAAACCTAGCGCGTATTCTAGCACTAAGTGCAACGCCTCGCCAAATCGCATATTTTTTGCATTTGGCGACATATTTTTAGGTAGCGCATTTTTTAGCGTTTGAGTTTGCGCTCCAAATGATTTTTGGGATAGGATTTTGGGTTTAGCAGAAGTTTGGTTTTGCGTGCTTTGTGGCAGTGGGTTTGGATTTTGTGTAGCGATTTGTTGTAGTTGTTGCAAAGTGCTTAGACTACCAAAATGCTCTGCAAAAAATGGCGTTTCTATCGCTTCTAAAATGGGGCTAAACGCGCTTTTTGATGTTCCCTCTTTTTCGCTTGTTTTAAATCTATCGCTTTTGGGGGCGATGATAAGCCCATTTTTAGCCCTCGTGCAAGCCACATAAAGCACATTTTGCTTTTCGATTTCTTCTAGTTTTTTGCTAGATTCTAGCGCGGAGGCAAACTCACTATCCACAATCCGTCTTTGCTTTTGATTCATCGCAAAATACACAGCTTTGTCATAAATAAATTGCTTGTGATTTGTTGATTCTCCGCCAAGTCTATCAGCCAAAATGATATATGGAAACTCTAGCCCCTTAGCCCCGTGAATAGTCAAAATCCTAAGCCCTACTTGATTTTCTTTGGGCGAAGTGATACTTTGAGATTCTGCCCTAGCGATAAACTCACTAAGATTTTCGCTCTTTTTTTCTAGGCTTATTTCAATGAGTTTTTGGGCATTTTTATCACAGATTTGAAATGATTTTATGATTTCTAAGATACATTTGCTAGGCTTATAAATTACCTCTTTTAATGGTGTTTCTAATGCCATCTCACTCGCAACTTGCGCGTCTTTTTGATTATTAAAATCTTTTGTATTGGTTGATTTTTTTAGGCATTCTATCAATATTGATTTAAAAGATTCTACTAAGTTTTCTCTTTTTTCTTTTGACATATCAAAAGCACTTTTGCCCGCGATTTTTAAGCATTCATAAATATAAAAATCGCTTGTTTTTTGTAGCGATTTATCGCGTGGTGTTTGCTCGTTATTTGTTGCATTATTGCGGCTTTGCATATCAAGAAATTTTAACGCGCTTAAGATAAATCTAACGCTTGGTTTTTGGATAAATGCAGATTTGATTTCAGGGGTGGTTTTTATGTCGCCAAATCGCTGTTTTATCGCTTCGTTAATGCTAAAAATATCATCATTTCTAAAGCACAAAATCGCAATATCATTTGGATTGATATTAAGCATTAAGAGCGTTTGAATGCTATCTAAGACTTTTTTTATAATTTCATTTTGCGCTTCGTTTTGTGTTTCATTTAGCAACTCATTTTGTGCGTCATTTTGCGTTTTATTTTGTGGATTTTGAGATTTGCTATTTTGACTAAAATCTAGCATAGATTCTGCGTTAAAATCCTCGCTAAAATCATTTTGGCTAAATTCTTTTTTAGATTCTGTGCTAGTTGATTTTATAAGCGGAGTTTCTTGCACCACGCATACAAAGGATTTTGGGCTAGTATTTTTATTTTGCGCGTTTTGCGTAGGGTTTGGCAAGGATTGATTTTGGTATTTTTCATCGCCAAAAATTTGCGCAAAACACGCATTTACAAAATCTATGATAGTTTTTTGACTACGATAGTTATGTGGGAGATTGTGCGTATGCAGTGGCGAATGAGCGATGATTTCATCAAAAAATCTAGCCTCACTCCCCCGAAATCCATAAATGCACTGCTTAGAATCCCCCACAAAAAACACACTTCTATTGTTTTCACTATTATCTGCTAGATTTTTTATGTCTCTGCCCTTCCCCGCGTAAATCTCATCAATCAACGGCTCTAAAATCGCATATTGCATAGGGTTTGTATCTTGAAACTCATCAATCAAAATATGGCTAATAGCATTATCCATACGAAAATAAAAAAACTGCGGATCAATCCCGCCCGTGTCTTTATGTAGATTTTCACCCAAAATCAACAACTCATACACTTTTAACGCGCAAGATTCAAAACTTAGCTTTTTGCTTGCTTGCAAAGTGGCGTTTTGCGCCTTGCCAAATGCTTCTAAAATCATTGCAAATTCTGCGAAAATCACCCTCTCTTTTAGCAAAAAATACTGCTTTAGATTCTCTTTTAGCTCAAAAAAAAGCGGGCGAAATTCTGCGTTTAGATTCTCATTTTTTAATGGTTTTTTAAAATACTTATATTCATTTGGCTCATCTTTTCCTAAAAAAGTCCATTCTTTTTTTATAAATTCTGCCATATTTGAGGCTTGCAATGCGTTTATGCCTTTATCAGTTACTTCGCCTTTTTGCAAAATCTCTTGCATTGATTTAAGCGTGGATAAAATGCTAGATTCGCATTGTTTTATTTGGGATTTTATCTCATCTAGGGAGTAAGATTTTAGCTCGCTTAAAAAAGCTTCATTAAAGTGGATTTTGTCATTGTGCCACGCTTGTAAATGCCTCATAACCGAAGTAAAATCTATGTCAAAATCAAAGCAAAATCGCACAAGATGACTAAAAGCGTTTGAAAGATTTTGGGTATTTGATAGGTTTTGGGCTTTAGCGTGTGGTAAATTTTGAAAACTCGTATTAGAATTTAAGATTTGTGTAGATTTTGCGTAGTTTTTTTCTAGCGTGGCTAAAAATGCTTCAAAAAGTTCGTTTTCATCGATATTTTCGCCGATTTTATAATCTTGGCTAAGCCCCACATACCAGCAAAATTTATGCAAGATTAAATTAAAAAACGAATCAATGGTGCAGATTTTGGGCGTGGAATCTAAAAATTCTTTATAGATTTTATGGGATTTTGCGCGGATTTCTTGCTTGCTAAGCCCTAGATTTTGAAGTGCGTTTATAAATGGCGAAGTCTCGTTTGTAATGGGATTTGCAAGCTCTTTTAGGGCGTTTTTTACGCGCTCTTGCATTTCTTTTGTGGCTTTATTGGTAAAAGTAAGGGCTAAAATCTCGCTAGGCTTTGCCCCGCTAAAAAGTAGCCATATATAGCGCAAAGCAAGGCTAAAAGTCTTGCCACTGCCTGCGGAGGCTTTGAGTGCTAAAAAACAATGCGCAAGCGGATTTTGTGTATTTTGTGGAATTTGCGTAGAATGTTTAGTCGTATTTAAATCGTGCGAAATCATAGAATCCAAACTGCCTTTTTATGGTATTTTTGTGGCTTTTTTGTGATATTACAAAGAAATTTTAGCGATATTTTGCAATGCAAAACATAATGCAAAATCCATAAAAAATACTTGATTATTTATTGATTTTGCATTATTGCCGATGTGGTATCATAGCAAAAATTCCTTAAAAGGAGATGGAAAATGAAGTATGAAATGACTTTCCAAATGAAAAAAAAGATGAGTGGCATTAGGGTTGATTCTTTATTGCTAGTTGTGGCTTTTGTTGTGGGAATCTGTGGATTTGCAGGGGTTTTTAGCAACGCGCAAGCTGCGACAAACAAACAAAAAGCAAGCAATAACTACAAAAATCTACAAAGCAATCAAAGCAAATTTACTAGCCGATTTGCAAGCGGCTCAATCGTCTCTGGCTCAAAGGCAAATTCTAGAAATTCAGAACGGCGTTGGTATATATTTAACGAAGGTGCTGTGGGTGGCTCTTATAGTATGCTTGGCAATGCGACTTATTGGGCTGTGGATTTGGGGTATAATGTATATTTGCGCACGATTGATAGCACAAAAGGCGGGGTTAGTTTCATCGCTGGTGCTGGGGTAAATTTCCCTATCTATCTAAAAGCTGGTGGCAAGTCCAATATTTTAAGCGACCATAGAGGGTTTCAGCAAAAAGATTATGATGGAATCTTAGGCTGGGGGAGTGAAATCCCTGTAATGATAGGAATAGAAAAAAGTGGATTTTATCTAACGGGGCTTGTGGGCTATGGCTGGCTATTTATGAATGATATTTACCCTGTGGCAAACGCACAAGGAAGCGGGGCATTTCCTCGAGTGGAGACAAGCTATGATGGGATTATCTATGGGGCGGGGCTTGGATATAAGCTAAGCAATGTGATAAATATCGGTTTTCGCTATTTTCACGGCGATATGACAAACCGCAAAAACGATACCAAACCCGATGCAGTCGCTGAAGCAAATGGTATCACTTCTACCGAAATAATCACTCACGCAAGAGGGCGAGATGTCTATGATATTGCTTATGATAAATTCCAACTCTTTGTGGCGTTTATTTTTTAAGACAAAAAATTTAGAATCAAATTTTTAAGCAGTTTGTGGCGTTTGTCAAAATCTAAATGCTTGCAAAAAAACGATTTGGCAAGTGCGTTTCATAAAAAATGCTTTTGCAAGGATAAAAAATGAAAAAATTTGCGCTAAAGTCTCGTAGATTTTGTAGTGGCTTTGTGGGTAGTTTGGTTGTTTTTAGCGTATTTGTGTCGGTGTGTCATCTAGGGCTTGCTAGCCTCTGCAATGCGGAGTCTAGCAAGAGTGATAATGGCAGATTTGATGCCATAGAGTCTAGATATGTCGCCGCACAAAATGACTACAAAACAAATTTAAACAACATAGAAGCGATTTTAGAAAAAACAAAAACTATCAAAACTAGGGCTAATAACGCCAAAAACAAAGCCATAGCAGCAGCAAAAAAAGATATAGCCACAAGAGCAAATAAACAAACCTCTACAAACGCTCAAGTAAAAGAGGGCGAGTATATGAGCGCGACTTTTAAGGTAATGGAAATAAGCGATGATGCTAGGGCGATAGCAAGCAAGGCTAGCACGGAGCTAAATAAGGCAAAAACTATCAAAGACAAGATAGAAAGCACTTATAAAAAAGCAAAAGAGGGCAATAGTGTCGCACTAAGCAAATTTGAAGCAATCATAAACGAATATGAAAACACAGTAAAAAAAGCTACGACTTTGATAAGCGAGTTTGAAACATTGACAAATGAGTATGAAAAAGCGGTAAGTGAGTTTGAAAAAACAGCTAAAGAATATGAGGAATCCACCCTAAAATAGCGCAAAATAGTCAAAAATCACTAGAATCTAGCAAAATAAAATCCGTAAAAAGATTGTATAAAATCTAATAATAAAACAAGGCTTATAAATTGATTGTCAAATCTTGCAAAATACGAAAACTATAAAATCTACAAAATCCAAAATTTGCAAAAAATCCAAAATCTATAAAAACTAAGTATGGTTAGAATCTTTATGAAAAAAATCTTGCCAAATATTTATTAAAATTTTTCCTAGCATTTTTATCATCGTTTTACCAAAGATTTTTTACAAAAAGCATTCTAAAAATTTTGTAGATTTTGTTTTCATTAGTCTTTAAGATTCCCCCTCCAAATCAAAATCCCTTAGCGTAAAAAGCATTAGCATAAAACCGCATAAGCCTAGCTAGCTTACTTTCCTATGTCTGCTTATCTGCGACTGCCTACACCTGCTCCACTGCCCGCCTCCACAAATCGCAAAAACTCCGCAAACTACAAAATCTTTACCCTTTTTTTACGCCCACTCTTTTTGCAAATTTATAATCCCAAACCTACAAAGTATTAAACAAATCCGTGCTTAAATATCGCTCTGCAGTGTCATTAAGCACAGTTAAAATCGTTTTATCGCTATGCTCGCGTGCGATTTTTAGAGCCGCGCTTACATTTGCACCGCTTGAGATTCCCACCATTATGCCGATTTTGCCAAGCCTTTGTGCCATAGCGATAGCGTCATCGTTCTCCACGCACGCGATTTCATCTATCACATTGCGGTTTAAAATCTCAGGGATAAAGTTCGCGCCAATGCCTTGAATCTTATGCCCGCCTGCTTGTCCTTTGCTAAGCAGTGGCGAAGCAGCTGGCTCAACGCCTATGATTTTGATATTTGGGTTTTTTTCTTTGAGCACTTCGCCCACACCGCTTATCGTCCCGCCTGTGCCAAATCCCGCGACAAAATAATCTAAATTAGAGCCAAAGCTCTCCCAAATCTCAACTGCAGTCGTTTTTTTGTGCATTTCTTTGTTTGCAAGGTTGCTAAATTGGCTTGGCATAAAGGCATTTGGCGTATTAGCTAAAATCTCATTTGCCTTGTTGAGCGCGCCTTTCATTCCCTCGCTTGCGGGGGTTAGCTCGAGCTTCGCGCCAAAGAGTTGCACCATTTTCCTACGCTCGATACTCATAGATTCTGGCATTGTGAGGATTATCTTTAACCCCAAGCTCGCGCAAATCATCGCTAGTGAGATTCCCATATTGCCACTTGTGCATTCTACAATGGTGGTGTCTTGGTTTATCTTGCCACTTTTGAGTGCCTCATCTATCATCGAGTATGCCGCCCTGTCTTTGACCGAATGGCTAGGGTTTAGAAACTCGCACTTGCCATAGAGGTTTGGCGCGATTTGCTTTAGGCTTATGATTGGTGTTTTGCCGATAATGTCGGTGATATTTTCATAGACTTTGCTTGACATTGTGTCTCCTTTTTGTCGTTTTTTATGCTCTGACTTTTTGTAGATTTGTCAAAGCCACTTCAAGTGTAGCATATAAATTTTAATAGATTTTGCTAGTTTTTGTCATAGATTTTGCTATGCCTTGTGATATTGTTCGTTTTTTTTTTTTTTGTTATAATCGCAGTTTTTTTAAAGCCCCCAAAAACAAAAAAGGCAACAAAATGGATAAAAAAACACAAAACACAAATAATGTAGATTCTGCTTTACTCTCTCTCTCTCTCGTAGCGCGGATTTTCTAGCTAGGCACAAACGCCACATTATCCTATCTTTAAGCATTTTTGTATTTTTAGTCGCGCTACTTTTGCGCATCGGCTTTGCCTATCAAAAAAGCGGTTTTCATGTCGATGAATCTTGGAGTATTTCCATAGCCACAAATGGCATTTCAATGCCCTCCAAAATCAAAGAAGGCACATACTTTGGCAAAGAGCTAAAAGAGCGAATTTATTTTGATGATAATTCTATAAGCGATTTAACGCACGACTTAAAAGAGCTATGGAAAAATAATTATGGCGATGGCGCGTCTCACACAAATCTTTATTACATTTTGCTTCGTGCGTGGAGTTTTGATGTCAAAAGTGGCGATTTTGCGTGGCTAAAAGCGCGTGGAATCGGGCTAAATTTAGTCTTTTTTGCGCTTGGATTTTATGCTAGTTTTATTTTAATAACAAAGATTTTTTCACGCGAAAATCTTTTTGTCCCGCTATTTTTGGCATTTGCGTTTGTAAATTCTGCAAGTGTTACAAATACGATTTTTATGCGCCCTTATGCCCTGCAAGAAATGCTTTTGATGGTGTTTGTGCTAAATTGTTTTGTGTTTTATAGGCTAGATTTTAGAAGCGCAAAAGAGGCTTTTTCAAAGCATAAATTGTTCTTTATTTGGTTTATTTTTGCCACCGCGCTTTTGTGTTTGTCGCATTATTTTTCACTATTTTTTATCGCATTTGCGTTTATTTTTTTAGCGTTTATCTCGCGCAAAAATATCTTTCCTTTAAGCATTGTGGTGCTTGGAAGTTTTGCAATCGCACAGATTTTATATAAGGGCTATTTTAGCGAAGTCCTTGGCGGTTACCGCGCAAATGAAAGCACGGAGAAATTGCTACTAAATAATTTTTGGCAAAATCTAAATAATAGTTTTAAGGCTGGGGCGGATATTTTGCAAACGCATTTTTGCAATGCGTATGGATTTGTGATTGTTTGTGTGGCGTGTGGAATCGCGCTATTTTTGGCAAAAAAATATATTAGATTTAAAAAGATTTTTATCGCTTTAAGCGCGTTTATGATTTTTGCCTATATCGTGGCGTTTATCCTTATCGCCCTTGCAAAAGATAGCACACAAAATGCACAAATAAGGCTAGATTCGCTAGTCCCAATTATGACAGATTCAGGGCATTTTGCTTACACGGGCAAGATTTTTTACACAAACAAAATCTTAAACGCTCGCTCAAAAACCACAAGCAATCTCATCGTAGAATCTATCGCGTGGGATAGCGCGATAGATTCTAGCAAAATCACAATCACGCAAGTAAAAAATCGCTACATAGATTTTACCACCACGCAAGATTTAAGGGTGATTTTGGGAGATAAAGCAGACAAAAATCTTGGGGTTTTAAGCTATCGCGTGGATTTTACGCCATTGCTAAATGCGATTTGGCGATATTATGTAGCATTGCTTGGATTTAGTTTTTTAATCGCATTTTATGTGCAATACGCAAAAATCGCGTGGAGCAAAGATTTTGGTAGCGATTTGGTGTGCAAATCTAACTTTGAGTGCGATGAGCGCGAATCTAGTGAATCTAACACATTTAGCATTAAATCCAAAAACGCCATATTTTTGTTTGGGATTTTTGTAGTGGCTTTTTCGTGGTTTTGCTTGGTTTTTTTTTGTCGCGCCGTATAAGGATTTGCGCTATGTGATGCCTGTTTTTGCATTTTTGTATTTTGGTGTGATTTTGGTGCTAAATGCCCTTAAAAGCCCGATTTTGAGCGGGGTTTTTGGCGTGTGTTTTGTTGTAAGTTTGCTGATAAATTACAATGTGAAGTATTTGTATAAAGAGCCATTTATTTTTGCGCAAAATCCTAGCATTCCTGTAATCGTGCATTTGCCAACATTATCGTGGCAACAAGGTGCGTTTGTATTTGCGTTTAATGATACGCAACGCTACATAGTCGAGCCAGATTTTGCGAAATTGCAAGAAAAAATGCGCGGTTTGGAAGCGTTTTATTTTATCGGTGAGACGCCATTTGACACGCCTTTCGGATACAGACAAAGTGCTATGCAAAAAGATTGGTATGGGCATTTTTATTTGTTTGAAAAATAAATAAAAATATTGCAAATAGATTTTGCTTTATAGCATTTGCGCTAGGCAAAAAATGCTACACTTACGCCACGCGTTTTGACACTTTTTTTACGATTTTTGCAAGCCCAAAATCAATATTTCTAAACTTAAGGAAATCTCAAATGATAGACACAGATTCTGCGCAAATGCCATTGCGTGAGCTACAAACGATTGGCAGGTATTTTAAGCAACGATTTGGCGAGAGGGTTAGAAAAATCCCTATTTCTTTGTCTGGCTTTACTTGCCCAAATATCGATGGTAGCAAGGCAAGGGGCGGGTGCATTTATTGTGATAATGCAAGCTTTTCGCCTAGCTTTATCAAAATCCAAAATCAAAAATCCCAAATCAAAAAATCTATCCCCACGATGAATTTTTATTTGCAATCAAATCCCATACTAAACACGCAATTAGCGCAATTAGAAGAGCAATTTTTATGGCACGCGGATTTTCATAAACGCAAATTTGGCGTGAAAAAATATATGGTGTATTTTCAATCATTTAGCAACACTTATGCCCACCCACACACGCTAAAATCCCTTTGGGACAAAGCACTTAGCTTTGAAGGCGTAGTGGGGCTAAATATCGGCACACGCATAGACTGCATAGAAAATGCCACGCTAGAGATTTTGAGCGACTATGTAAAAAATGGCAAAGAAATATGGCTAGAATACGGCGTGCAAAGCACTTTTGATTCTACGCTAAAACTCATAAATCGCGCTCATAGCACCAAAGGCGCAAAAGAGCTTTTTAACGCCACGCGCAAAAAAGGCATAAAAGTGTGCGCTCATCTAATCTATGGGCTGCCAAATGAGGATAAATCTATGATGATAGATTCTCTAAAAACCACCTTGCAATGGGGAATCGATGCTATCAAAATCCACCCGCTTTATGTTATTGCAGGCACAAAGCTAGCAAAAATGTATGAAGCGGGCAAGTATGAACCAATCGATTTGGATTGCTATGTGGAGCTTATCGCAAAATCTATGTTGATTTTGCCTAGCGAAGTCATCATCGAGCGCGTAAGCTCTGGCGCACACATAGATAGCTTAATCGCGCCAAAATGGTGCTTTGACAAAAATATCCAAATGCGACTTTTGCGCGAAAAGTTGCTAGAAATGGGCGTTTTGTATTAGCGTGGGTTATAAAGTTTGGTAGAGATAGAGGTTTGATATTATCGCGGGCTATAAAGTTGCTAAAAATAGGGGGTTTGGTATTAGTGTAGATTGTCTTGCTTTTTGTATTTTTTTGTTTTTTTTTTTTTTTTGGGGTGGGGCAACGATTAGCAATTATTGCAAAGCATTGCATTTGTAATGCAAATAGCGATATTTTACAATGCTTTCAAATCTACAATGTGTGTCGGCGTGGCAATCCACAATAATGCAATTTGCAACGAGTGGCAATTCGCATAAAACCACCCTTGCAGATGGTTTGGGGGGTTGGATTGGGGTGGTGTCATTGCGAGTTTCTAGACTTTTGTCAAAAAGGCTAGAATCGTGGCAATCTATTTTATTAGATTTGTTAAAAACGCATTTTTTTGCTTTGTGTATATAGATTTTGCTTGCGCAAACTGCGCCTACTCGCGACTTCGCGCTAAATCGCTACTTTGTAGCTGTGGACTTGTGCCACGCGGTTTAGATTCTAAAAAATCCAAACCTCTCGCAATAACAGAAGCAGAATCATTGCTTACAGTGACGGAGTGAGTGTGGATTGTCGTGTGTTAGATTTTTGTAGCTTTTGGCAAAGTCGTGGCAAAAACTCGCAATGACAAAAATGCAGATTCTTGCAAAGAAACCCACCCCCTTAATCCCCCTCCGCAAGGGAGGGGGAAATCTTGCGTCATTTAATCCCCATCGTGCTAAGGGAGGGGGCTTTAAAAAGCGTTGCCACTAACGCGATGGAGGGGAAATAATGTCATTGCCTATAATGACGGGATTTTCTTTGTCATATTGAGTGTGTAAGCGCAAAATATCTCTATTTGCATTTTGAGTTTTTTTGAGTTACTTCGCTTACGCTCAAGTATGACGATTTGTTGGATTGCCACGCAAAATCTAGCGATTTTATCGCAATGGCAAAAAAACAGCCCCTTAAGCACCTGCAAAAGTAGGGAGGGAAAATGGATATTTCTAACTATGTCTCTAAGTATGGTAGCGACAAAGAATCATATCAACAAAAACAAGCTAGACAAATACAACAATCACAAAAAAGCGCAAAAAACAACTACTACGCCAAAATCCTAAAACACATACACATAGCGGAGAAAAATATCATAAGGCGAGCCGATTCTGCCTTGTATTCCAAATTTTTTTGTGGTGCTATATACTTGTGGTTCGATTTTTTCTTCGATGAGCGTGGTTCGCAATGGACGAAATCTAACGCCTAATTCTATATCGTGGTGTCTTGCCAAAGAAGCACGGATACCGAAGTTTATAGCGACATTTACGCTAGTTTTGGGATTGCTAAAATTTCTGTCTTTGTGATTATTTGGGCTACCTTGTAGGGTTACGCCTTTTGTCGTGCCTGCGCTATCCCCTGCTACTTCTAGCATAGATTCTAATAGTCTATCGCTCCAACCGTGAGTCTGTGCCCCTACGCCCACCCCTGCAAAAAATCCAAAGAAATTATGATTTTTCTCTACGATATTTAGTAAGCCATCAATATTTAGGGCATAGTTCATACTCCATATTTTATTTTGTGGCATATAGTTTATATCCGCATAATATCGCAAGCCAAACCCACCCGTAATGCCATGCTTATAGCCTATCATAAGTCCATAAATTCCCACTGCCTTATCCAAACTAGCAAATGAAGTAAAAGGTGAATACTCTACATTACCCTTTTTACCATAATAGTCTGTATTTTGGTTGCTAGTGAAAGAAGCTACACCAAAGGTTAGCCCTATAAATGCACCACTTTTTTCTTTATTCATAGGCTCGATTTCAAATGGTAGTTTTTGTTCATTTTCAGCGACTTGCTCTAGATTTTCATCGCTAGATTCCGTTATTTCTTGGGGTTGTGTGGATTGTGGCTCGGTGCTTTGCGTGGGCTGCGTGTCTTGCTGTGGGATAAGCCCTTGTTTTTGCTTTAGGTATTGGATTTTGGATTGCAGGGTTTCTATGTCTTTTTGGTATTGCTCGTTTTTTTCTAAATCTTTTAGTTGCTCTTGCAAGTATGTTTTTTGATGATGCAGGCTTTGAAGTTGCGGATTTTGCGCAGGTTGTGCAGGCTGTGTTGATTGTGTAGATTGCGCAGGTTGTGTTGATTGTGTAGGTTGTATAGATTGTGCGGACTGCGCAGGCTCAGCTAAAGCAACAAACGCAACGCAAGATAGCGCAGGGAGCGCAAAAGCTACACCAAAAAACCTAGATAAACTATGTGAGTTTGAAATAAGCGAGATTGCAGGGGGTGTATTAGAAATGGTGAGGTTAGATTTTAGGTTTTGCATTTTATCTCCTTTGTTTTTGCTTTTTTATTTTGCGTTCGCACTTTTTGCGCTATTTTTGCAAAATCATTTGTCAAGCTAAGCGATAAAAAATGTGGATATTTTGCTTGTTTTTGCAAAATATTATGTGATTATAATACAAAAAAAAAAAAAAACGCAAAAAATTTGATTGAAAGTGGCATTTGTGGTGGCATTGGCGTTTTTTTGTTGTTTTTTTTGTCGGTTTTTTGGGTTATGAAAAAGAGTTTTTTCTTTTTATGGATTGCAACTAGAATCTATAAGCGGGTTTGCTCGCAATGGTGATAATAGCAAAAAAAAAAAATTTGCTAAAAAAATGCTAAAAACAATACAAAAAAATACGCAAAAGCGCAAAAAAAACAATCACGCAAAACACATAATAAAAACATAATAAAAATACATAGCCCATAAAAAATCAAAAAAAACGAAATAAAAAAAGTGTTTATTAAAGCGCAAAAAATACAAATCTAATAATATGATTTTTGCGATTTTGCTATAATGCTTTTTTGGTTTTTTGCGATTTTACTATAATCTAAATATTGACTTGTAATGCGATTTTTAACGCAAATACAATCTTATACCAAAATCTTACACAAGGAGGCTTCCAATGATGAATGTGTTTTTTAAGCAAGGCTCAATGGTCGTGCAAAAGAAAATCCAAGATAATTTCACATTGCCAGAGGGTGCGATTTTGTGGATAGATTTGCTTCACCCCTCCGCTGCGGAAGTCTCTTATATCGCCAAAACTTACGCGCTAGATATTCCTACAAAAGAAGAGAGAGAGGAGATCGAAGAGAGTGCGAGATATGCAGAAGATGCGGACACAATCACGATAAACACTTATTTCCTTACGCGTGATGCGGAGCTAGAGTTGCATAATGAAACTGTTACTTTTCTACTGCTAAAGGGAATCTTATTTACGATTCGTTATGAGGATTTTAAGGTGTTTAATGAGATTCATCAAAGTGTGCTAATTAGTCCGCGAAAATTTGAAGATGGGTTTGACATCGTAAGTAGAATCTTTGAAGTGCGTGTCGAGCAAGATGCCGATATGCTAGAGGGTGCTGCAAAGCTAACCAAAATCTTGCGAAAATCTGCGCTAGAAGAAACTTCAAATGAACACGACCATATCGCAAGGCTTGCTAGACTCTCAAGCCTCCAAGAGCTAAATTTAAGCGTGAGGGATTCTCTTTTTGATAAGAGGCGTGCGATTATGGCGTTATTGCGCAGTGGCAAAGTGGAGCAAGACATCAAAAAAGAGCTGACAATCGTGCTAAAAGACTTAAATTCACTTGTAGAATTTACCAATGTAAATCTAAGTATGCTTGATAATACCCAAAGCATTTTCACAAGCCAAATCAATATCGAACAAAATAAAATCATAAAGCTATTTACCGTAGCGACAATGGCAATGATGCCACCTACGCTCATAGGCACGATTTATGGTATGAATTTTACTAATATGCCTGAGCTTGAGTTGCCTTATGCCTATCCTGTGGTGCTAGTGGCTATGGTGGTTTCTACCGCGATTCCTATCGTGATTTTTAAGAAAAAAGGCTGGTTGTAATTATGGCAATGTAGAGATAGATTTTGTGTGAATTTTGCAATATTTCGTAATATTTTGCACGGATTTTGCCATAATTTTCCATCATACAAGTCATTGCCATATACTAAAAATTTTATGATAAAGACGAAAAAATGTTAGAGATTCTTGCTTCGCCACAAGCGTGGTTCGCGCTTATTAGTCTTGTGCTTTTAGAGATTGCACTTGGCGTGGATAATCTTATATTTTTAGCGATTTTGGTTGCTAAATTGCCAAAAGAGGAGCAAAAAAAAGCTAGGATTTTAGGGCTTAGCTTTGCGGGGCTTACACGCATAGCGTTGCTTGGGTTTCTTTTTTGGCTTACCAAACTTACAAATCCGCTTTTTGTCGCATTTGGGCTAGAGATTTCAGGTAGGGATATTATCCTTATTTTAGGCGGGATTTTTTTGCTATATAAAAGCACCAAAGAAATCCACGAGCTAGCATTCAAACCTAGCCACGCAAAATCTAGCTTGACAAAAAAGCCTAGTTTTTGGCTTATCATCGCGCAAATTGGCTTTTTGGATATTATTTTTTCGCTAGATTCTGTGTTTGCAGCGGTGGGTATGGCTAGGCATTTAGAAGTGATGATATGTGCGATTTTAATCGCTGTGGTGGCGATGATGTTTGCTAGCGAGTGGATTTGCGCTGTGATAGAGGCTTACCCTAGCCTAAAGATTTTGGCATTAGGATTTTTGCTTATCATCGGCGTGGTGCTTATCGCCGATGGCTTGCACTACGAAATCCCAAAAGGCTATATATACTTTGCTATGGCTTTTTCGCTACTCATAGAATGCTTAAATATATTTGCAACCTCTAAACAAAACAAAAAATCCTAATGCGCAATATCCCTACGCACAAAGCTAGCAAAATCTAAA
This sequence comes from Helicobacter sp. T3_23-1059, assembly GCF_053654515.1. Taxonomy (NCBI): domain Bacteria; kingdom Pseudomonadati; phylum Campylobacterota; class Epsilonproteobacteria; order Campylobacterales; family Helicobacteraceae; genus Helicobacter; species Helicobacter sp. T3_23-1059. Next base: position 18,390 of record NZ_JBSIUV010000015.1, read on the forward strand.
ATATTCGTTTAGAAGTATAAAAATACACACTTTCTTTGCAATTTATATCTATTTTTTACAAAAATAGATATTTCATTTAGAAATCATATACTTTTGTTTTTTAGAATTTCGGCTAAGGCTCATCACAGGGCTGGCAACTTGCCTTGAAAGTTGCACTTGGTGCTAAACCAACAAACCCGACAGAAATGTTTTTCAAACTCCTTGTAAAAAACCGCGTGATGAGTCCTTGCTTCTTTTGATTCTTTTTACTTTTTTTACTCTTTTTTTTAATGTATGATTTGCGCAAAAAAATGTCTTTTTATGCAAGAAATATTTTTTTATGTTTGCAAAAAAAATAAAAATTGCAAAAATCTATGTTTTTAGATTTTTTTGCAAAAACTAATGATTTTACAAAATCTAATGCTTAAAAAGCGCAGAACCTATGCGAAGCATATTTGCTCCATTTTGTAACGCTATCTCAAAATCCCCGCTCATACCCATAGATAGCACGCTAGAGCCAGCACTTGCTAGGCTGTCGTGCAATTCTTTTGCGCGAGCAAAACTATCCTCTATCTTGCTTTTGTCCTCGCTATGTGCGCCGATAGTCATTATCCCACATAGATGTAGATTTGTTGTATTTTCTTTGATTTTTAAAAACGCTTCTTTGGCTTTTTTTAAGTCAAATCCGTGTTTGCTAGGCTCATTTGCGCTATTTACTTGGAGGAGGACAGATTGGATTTTGCCTAGTTGTTTGCATTTTTTGTCTATTTCATAAGCGAGATTTAGAGAATCTATGGAGTGAATAAGTGTGGGATTTAGCGCAAGGAGGGCGTTTATTTTGTTGCGCTGAAGTGAGCCGATAAAATGCCATTCAAAGTTTTTGCTAGAATATATTTGACTGATTTTTGTTTTTAAATCTTGGACTTTGTTTTCGCCAAAAGAGATTTGCCCCAAAGAGTGCATAGTCAAAATCTCATCTATGCTGTGGTATTTTGAAACAGCGATAAGTTTGATATTGTGAGATTTTATGTTGTGTTTTTGTGCGTATTGCTTGGAAATTGTTTGAATTTTGCTTTGGATAGTTTTTAGATTTGTCGCAAAAGCATCTATCATTTTTTAAACCTTATAAATTTTAGTTTGCTTTATTAGATTTTGGTTTTTTTGCGGATTTTTATTATAAGTGTTTTAGAGAAGTAAAAAAGAAGTCAAAAAGTGGTGTCCTCGGCGGGATTTGAACCCACGACCTTACGATTAGGAATCGTACGCTCTATCCAGCTGAGCTACGGGGACAAGCCCCAAGCCCCCATTATAAAGGGGACAAGCCCCAAATAAATGGGGGAAAAGACTTATTTAGCCTTAGCTACAAGGTCTTTCAAGCTCTTACCGGGTTTAAACTTAGGAACATGTTTGTCCGCAGTTTTGTAAGTTTTGTTACTTCCGGGAACTTTACCAGACTTACCTTTTTGCAAAGCGGTTTCAAATTTACCAAAACCAACTAGCTCAACAGGCTTTTTCTTGCTAAGAGCTTTTTCCACAGCTGCTACAAAAGCATTTACTGCGTCTTCCGCGCTTTTTTTGCTTGAAAACTTGCCAGCTTCTTTTACAAGTTCTACAAACTCTGCTTTATTCATCGTGTCTCCTTTGAGGTGAAATTTAAAGCGTGCTTATTCTATACAATTTTTTACCTAAAATCAAGGATTTTACGCAAAATTTTACAAAAAAATGCGATTTTTTCCCTATTTTTAGGCTATTTTGCAGGATTTTTGTCCTACATTGCCCTTTTTTGCATAGTTTTTCGCCTCGTAGATGATGCATTGTTTTATGGCAATTTTTTCGACAATCAAAAATAATTAACGACAGCATAACACAAACTAAGTAGCAAAACCAAATCAGCGCAAAATCCACCCCACACACAAACCAACACAAAAAAACTTTAAACTATTTAAGACAAAAACGCCACTAACACCCCTTTAGCACAGAAAAAATAGCGTTTTTATACTGCTCTAGCTCCTCTTTAGATTTTGCCTCAAACCTCGTTACAAGCACAGGCGTAGTGTTGCTAGCTCGCACTAGCCCCCAGCCATTTTCAAACACCACTCGCACTCCATCAATATCGATTATCTCACAGATTCGCGGAAACTTACGATGGGATTCGGTATGTATGGTTATGTCTCGGCTATCGCGTGCTATCGCGCTTAGTCGTTCTTTTAGATTTGCGATTTGGGTAAATTTCGCCTCTTCGGTAGTAGAGATTTTTTCCTCATCAGTAGAATACAGCTTTGGCAATGCTTTAATACTAGATTCTACCTCGCTAGGCGTAGAATCCAAAAACAACTCCAACGCCCGCAAAGTCGCATATAGCGCGTCATCATACCCAAAATATCTATCATTAAAAAACAAATGCCCGCTCATTTCTGCCGCCATTTGTGCATCTAACTCTTTTAGCTTTACTTTTAGGTTGCTATGCCCTGTTTTATACATTATCGCCTTGCCAAATGAATTTATCTCATCATACATTATTTGAGAGCATTTGACTTCGCCTATGATAGTGGGATTTGGCGTGGTTTTTGCGATATTTCGCGCAAACAATATCGCCATTTCATCGCCTTTGTAGAGATGATTTTGCGTCATTAGCGCGATTCTATCCGCATCTCCGTCAAATGCGATTCCAATAGGCGTTTTATGCTCTTTTATGTATTTTAAAATATCAGCTAGATTTTGTTCTTCACTTGGGTCTGGGTGGTGGTTTGGGAATGTGCCATCAGGGGTTTCATATAGGCTTGTATGCTTGATATTTAGCCTTTTTAGCACATTTTCTAATCCCAACGCCCCCACGCCATTACCATAGTCAAGCACGATTTGGTATGGAAAATCTTTTAGCCCCGCAAAATGCTCCACCAAAAAATCCTCATAGTTTTTTAGCGCGTCTAGATTCTGTGCTTTTGCCCCCTGCGTGCCAAAATCCATAGAATCAATATTTGTTGCTAGCTCTGCTCCGATACGCTTTATATCCTCGCCATAAAAAGGCTTTTTATCAATAGTGATTTTAAACCCATTATATTGTGGTGGATTATGGCTACCTGTTATCATTACCGAGCTTGTGATATTTACGCTTGCAAATTTTTCACTCGCAAATGTCGCAAAATACGCCACAGGCGTTGGAATCATACCCATAAAATACACTTCCACACCACTTTTTATAAATCCATCTTTTAGCCATTCATATAGTATAGGCGAATGCGTCCTAGCATCATAGCCTATGGCTACGGATTTTCCCCCACTTGTTTTTATACACTCTCCTAGCAATGCTCCAATGCCTTGCACGACTTCTTTGCTAAGATTTTCCCCAAAAATCCCGCGAATATCATACTCTCTAAACATATTCATATCCACTTTAGCACTCATTTTTGCGCTCCTTATCGCCTAATTTTTGCCTCAAATTTTCCTACATTCTCACTAATGAGAATCTAATAAGAAATGATACTTACTAAAAAACACTTAAAAACAAAATATTTTTTGTATAATTTGCAGATTTTTACAAAATGCCTTACAAAATCTTAATAAAAATCAATAGCGCAAAAAGGCAAAAATCAATGTCAAAAACCAACCGCTAACAACCTAAATGCAACACCTAATAAACTAATCCCATAAAAAAAAGGAAAAAATATGGACAATGTAGCATAAATAAAATACCTACAAAATCACTTTTTGTTTCTATCATTTGCGATAATGTTTTTTAGCACATTTGCTATGGGGATAGATTTTAGATTGCCCTGTGATTCTATCCTTTGTAATGCTACTGCGTTAGAAAAATCAACATATAAAACCCAAAAACGAGAGAGAGAGAGAGAGAGTAACTCCGCGCTAAATTTTTCTACTTCTAAAATAGATTGCCACGAAAATCCTAACGGTTTTTCTCGCAATGATGGCATTATTTCCCCCTCCATTGCGGAGGATTTTGCCTTTTATTCCCCCTCCCTTGCGGAGGGGGTTAGGGGGTGGGTATCCCGTCATTGCGAGTGTGGCTATTCCACGCGTGGCACAAGCCAACAGCTACGAAGTAGCGTTTTAGCGCGTAATCTCGAGTTGTCGCAGTTGCGCAAGCAAAATCTATACAATAATGCAAACAATGTAGATTGCCACGATTCTACGCTATGCGCAAAATCTCACAATGACGGCAATGTAAATTCTCACAATGACGAAATATTTTGTCAGACTGGTGGCGTAGCCCGAAGTATCTCAAAGCACAGCTTCTTTAGAAAATCTAACAACACAAACAGAGATATTTCGGTCGTTTCACTCCCTCAATATGACAAAAAAAGAGATGCTTTGGTTTTTGCGAAACCTCAATATGACAAAAACCCCGTCATTGCAAACAAAGATTCCCACAATGATAATAATGCAAAAACTAACGAAGACAACAGCGATATTACGCCAGATGCGATTTCTTACCCAAAAGAAAATACTGCGTTTTTGTGGCTAGAGGATTGGCGGGATACCTACTTTTTGTATGTTTATAACCTAACGCCTATGAGAAATCCGCAATACATTCGTGGCGAGCTAAAAGGGCAGATAAGTTTCCGCGTGCCTGTGATTCCTAAATTTTTCCACAAAGATTTGATTTTTTACCTTGCTTTTACCAACACATTTTATTTTCAGCTATTTAACGAAAAAGCTAGCTCGCCTATGCGGGATAATGATTTTGAGCCAGAATTTTTGCTTACCTATCGTCCTAGTAGCATTGCCAAAAAAAGATTCCCTCTCAAAGAAATCACCACAGGGTGGCGACATATCAGCAATGGCGAAATAGACAAAAAACAAGGCGGAATCGCAGATAGAAGCAGGGGAAGTGATAGATTTATCATAAAGGCAAGATTTTCTAGCAAGCATTGGGGATTAGATATAGAGGGTTTTTTGCCTACGAGATTTTATAGCGAAAATCGCGATATTTATAAATATTTAGGAAGTCTTGAAACAGCGGTAAATATGCGCTATGGCAGGCATTTAGCTGATATTAGAGTAGGTGGGATTTTAGGCATAGCCCAGCCTCCTTATGATATAGCTAAGCCCCACCCTACCCCATATTTTCGCTCAAGCTACACTTATAAGATAAATGAATATTATGGACTATATTTACAATACTTTGTAGGCTATGGCGACATACTCTATGAATACAACACATTTGCCCACAGAATCGGGCTAGGTATCCGCTTTGTGCGCTAAAAAAACGCTATCAAAAAAATCACATTATTTACCAAAATCTAGCCAAACAATATCTTGCGTTTTTTGGATTTTGTTTTTGTGTGCATTTTTGTAACCTTGCTACAAAAACTCCACACCAAAAATACATAAAATTTGCCGTATTTAGAATCTATCGGTTATGATTTTTAAGAATCTTAGATTCTAAATGTTCGCGCTAAATTTTTACATAAAGGATTTTTAACAATGCAAACTTCAAGCAACGCTTCACGCAAAGGCAACTCCCCACACATATCAAACGACATATCAAAATCAGCCAAAATCCGCTCCATAATCGCTGCAAGCTCTGGCAATCTAGTAGAATGGTTTGATTTCTACATATACGCATTTAGCGCGGTGTATTTTGCGCATACTTTTTCTACTTCAGCAAACCCAACCATTCAGCAAATAAACGCATTTGGAATCTTTGCACTTGGCTTTTTTATGCGCCCGATTGGCTCTTGGCTTTTTGGCTCTTTGGCGGATAAAATCGGGCGAAAATCCTCTATGGTGATTTCAGTCGTGCTTATGGCATTTGGCTCATTTATGATAGCCTTTTTGCCTAGCAAAGAGAGCGTAGGCGAATTTGCCGTGTTATTTTTGCTTATCGCTAGGCTAATTCAAGGGCTTAGCGTAGGTGGCGAGTATGGAATCGCAGCGACTTATCTTAGCGAGCTAGCAAGTGAGGGCAAGCGCGGATTTTACTCATCATTTCAATATGTTACGCTTATCGGTGGGCAACTACTAGCCGTAACAAGCATAAGCATAATGCTATTTTTCTACACCGAAGCAGAGATGAAAGAGTGGGCGTGGAGGGTATTATTTGTCGTGGGAGGCATTTTAGCATTAGGCTCGCTTTTTGTGCGTAGTATTATGACAGAAAGTGCGCAGGATTTAGACAAGCACGAAGATAGAGGCACTCTAAAAGCCTTACTGCAAAGTTGGAAGCCATTTTTGCTAGTGGTGGGCATCACTTCAGGTGGCTCTCTAGCGTTTTATACCATTACGACTTACACTAAGACTTTTATGATACATTCTGCACACATAAGCACCGCTACTTCAAATAGCATTATGATTTATGCCTTGTTTTTTCTTATGATTATGCAACCTCTTTTTGGCTTGCTAGGGGATAAAATCGGGCATAAACGCTCGCTTATTATCTTTGCTACTCTTGCAATGTGTGGAATCTATCCGCTATTTATGCTACTTAACAAGGCTGGATTAAGCGGAAATCATTATCTTGCCTTTGGCGTGATAATGGCGTTATTTATGATTCTTAGCTTTTATACTTCGGTGGCTGGAATCTTTAAGGCAAAACTTTTCCCTATGCACATTCGCGCACTTGGCACAGGATTTGGCTATGCGATACCAAATGCGATTTTTGGTGGTTCAGCACAATATGTCGCGCTAAATTTTAAAAACGCAGGAATCGAAAATGGATTTTTTATCTATGTAACCATAATGATGGCAATTATGCTAGCTGTCGCACTGCTATTGCCAAAACGGGGTATCATAAACTAATGATTTATTTTTGAAATGTGGATTTTTTTCACAAATAGAAATTTTATCGCGTAGATTTTACTTAGATTTTGTTTTAGCAAAATCTAATTTTAGATTTTGCTTTTATTCAAATAGCGCGTTTAGCGTAGTGATAAAATGCAGGGCATCGACACTCACGCCCTGTATCATCATCGAAAAATGCAAATGCGCTCCGCTAACCCTGCCCGTATCGCCACTTAGCGCGATTATTTCCCCTTTTTTTACGCTTTGCCCGACTTGGACTTTTAGCTCACTGCAGTGAAAATACGCACTATAAATCCCCTCTCCGTGGTCGATTACCACACTTTTGCCAGACATAAATCGCTCTTTTGCCAATGCTATTTTTCCGTCATTTGCTGCCTTTATGGGCGTGCCTATCATCGCGCGAAAATCAGTCCCCGCGTGGTAGCTTTTCACCTCACCATTAAAGATTCTAGCATTGCCATAATGGCTTGTTATCACACTCCCCAAAGGTAGCTCAAATTTTTCGCTCCATAGTCGTTTTGGCGTGCGGGTTAAGTAGATTTTGTTTGCTTCTTCTAGCTCGCGTGCTATGCGCTCTTGTTGCTCTTTGTTGGGGCGGACTTTGGAAGTATCTGTTACAGTGATTTGCTCTTTTTTATAATTTGCTGCTTTGACTTCCAAAACTAGCCCTTCTTTTAGCGAAACTTTGCCTAAATTTGCGCGATATGGCACACCTACAAGCGCGATTTTTGAGTTTGCTTTTGTGGGGTGTGCTAGCCACGCAATATGTTTTGTGCCAAATTTTAAAGGCTTTGGATTTTCCTCATCACTGATGAAAATATATGTCGTGCCATTGTATGCGATATGTGGAGTTTGAGCGTTAATAAGACTAGGGGAAGTAAGTGGGGTTTGGCTTTTTGGTGGAGTGGTGGTGGATTGATTTTGGGCGGGATTTTTTGTAGGGTTTTGGGAATTTTTAGGTGGATTTTGTTTGCTATTTGCAGTGGTATTTTTTGGGTTTTTAGCAGAATCTTGTGTGGTTTTTTGGGTTTTACTTTGCGTAACTTTTGTAGAAGTTTTTGGAGAAGTTTTTTGCGTGGTTTGTTGTGGCGTACTTTGTGAGGTGTTTTGTGCTAATGCTAAGACGCTAGAAAAAATCACACATACAATAACGCCGCTAATTTTTTGCAAATTTTGCTTGCGTGGGTGGATTTTTTGCAAAAAACGCTTTTGCAAAAAATTAGCTTGAAGTAGTTTTGTTTGCAAGAGGTTTTTTTGCAAAAGTTTTGTTTCTAAAATTATTTGAATGTTGTTTTGTGGATTTTTCATTGTCGTTTCCTTAAGATAAAAATACGCATAAAATCATATAAAAGAAATTATGCAAAAAGCTAGAAAAAGCTAAAAATAGCGATTCTACCCAAAAATGCCTAATCCCAAAACAACAGCCAACTTCACAAAATCCCTCCTGCCATTTACCCTCTATCTTACTAAGCGTTTTTTTTTTTTTGTAAAATCCTAGCTTGCCTTTATATATTTCACTTCAAAGGATTTTGCAATGCAATACTCAAAATATGCGACAAAAGTTGCTTCTGTCGCGCTTGTATCAAGCGTGTTTATCGTTGGTTCTATTTTTTCAGGTTGTGCGCTTACTTCAAATGGCACAAAGCAAAGCGTTACCATCACCACTTCAAATGGCAAACCTGTTGTGGCGGAAGTAGATGGACAAAAAATAAATATCCCAGCTGAAATTAAGCTATCTCGCAAACACGGTGCCACAATTAGGGTGCTAGAAGTGGATAATCCTAATTATGAAGATACATTGCTTATCATCAAAGGAAAACACAATGTAAGCGGTTGGTTTTGGGGAAATATACTTTCAATGGGGACTTTTGGCTCAACTACAGACGGCGCATCAGGGAGTATGTGGACTTATGGGAATCCAACTTTTATAGTTCCTGTTTCTGAAAAGAAATAACCTAACTTGCTAGATTTTACTTTAGCGTGCGTTTTGCGCAAATTTTTTCGCATTGTCCCTAGCGCACTGATACTAGGGCAATGCTTTTTGTCTCATTGCTTTGCAGATTTTAGTCTATTGCCACAATCTAGTCCAAAAGATTTCACAAAAGATTCTACCCCCAAACAAAAATCTGCTCAAAAATTTTCAAATGATTTATCAAATCCCCTGTTTAAAAAATTACTTACATTGCCTATATACGCTACACAAGAGTGGCGCGCACTTTTGCACTATGGCAAATATAAATCAAGTATCCACAAAACCTCTCCATTTTTCTTACACAAAAAAGGATATAAAAATCCAAAAAGCGAGTATGAGGAAACTTTGCGACTACTTTTTGCAAAAAATCCTAACGCTAATGTAGATTCTAACGCTAATTCTAATACAAAATCTATTGCAAAATCTAGCACGAGTTTTGTTGTAGATTCTAATGCAAAATCTATCGCCTGTATTTATCCTGCACGAATGCAAGCAATCAAAACATATATCACACAAAATGCCCATATTTATGACATTAGAGAAGGGCAATTACGACTTTTTGATGAAATGACAGATATACACAAATGCGCTAGTTTGCAAGATTTTTTAGATATTGTGCCTTTAGAAAAAATCTTTATAGAATTTGCCGCAGAGAGTGATATATATCCGGGCTCTTCTATGGGGCATTTGTTTTTGCATTTGCAGGGGGTTATGCAAAAAGACATTATAAGAGTGTTTGAGGATACGCCTTTTTCGCGCACCAAAGGGCAAATCCAAGATTATTCAATGAGCTATTATGCCACGATGAGTGAATTTTTTAATCCGCTAGATTATATCCGTGCGATAGTTGGAAATCTAAAAGGATATTACGCGCTATCGCCTTATGCTAGCACTTCTAGTAAATATCTAAATGATGATAAACGGTCGATTTATCGCTATGAAATTAAGGCTAGTAAAGAGGATTTGAAGTTGTTTGCATTGCATTTATGGGAGCTAAAAGATAAACAAATCAAGTATTCATTTATAAAGCATAATTGCACAAATGGCATAGAAAAGATTTTAGCTGTGCTAGATTTGGATAATATTTATCGCTCCAAAAAGCTATTTAGCACGCCTGCGCAATATTTGCAACACTTAGACAAAAAGGGAAAAATAACGCTAGATGAAGTGCTACTTCCCGAGCGCAAAAAATCATTTGTCCAAAAATTTGGCACAAATAAAGTGCTACAATCTTATAAAAACTCAAAAATCTCTTTTGGGTATAGTTATCCAAATATGGCATTTTTGTCATTTTATCCTATTTACTCAGACATAAAAAGCGCGGATAATGCTTATAAAGAATTTATAGAATCTAGGATTTTGTCATTGCAAGCAAGGCTAGCTGTGCTAGAAAATAGCAAGGGGCAAACTTATACAAAAGGATTTTTATCTAAAATCGAGTTATTACATTTATATTCGATAAATGACACTATCCGCACACGCTCGCTATCAAAAATGTTAAACATTTCTTTTGTGCCAAATATTTATGATTATGATAAAGCCACAAAAACCTACACAAAAGAGCTAAACCACCAAACAAGGCTATATCCAAATATCAATCTTGGGCTAGGATTTGGCACTTATGCGGGCAATCAACTTCACAAAATAGCATTTTTTGCATTGCCTTTTTTAGAATATCGTTATGAGATTATCCATAATGTGGCATTTGGACTAAAGAGTGGATTTATCGCTAAAATCCCTAGAACAAGGATAATAGCAGATTACACAATGTATTATGATATGGTAAAAAATAATCGCGGATTTGATAGTAGATTTTCGATATTTTTGGGAATAAGTGTGTATAAAAATGTGGATTTGTTTGTGGAGGGAGCATTGTATCAAAATCTATTTTCCCCGCATAATTATCAATATGGCAGGCAAATATCCTACCAAAGAAATGAATTTCTAGGGCTAAAAAGCGGGATAAGTGTGAATTTTTAGTATGCAAGGATTTTGTGAGTTAGTAATCTTATTTTAATCACAACATACAAAACATATTTGCAAAATCCACTTGCAAAATCTACTTCATAGCTAGCACTTGAGATAATCTTATGGGGCGAAATTGCGTCTCTTCGCAACTCACATTTATGCAAAATTTATTATGCGTTTTTTTCGTATGCGTATGCCCGTGGATATTGAGAGTGCATTCACTCAAGCGATATGCTTCATCTAGCACATCTCTAGCCTGCCAAAATCTATCATTTGCCTTGCGATTCATCACGGGAAAATGGCTAAACATTACTCGCTCTTTGCCAATGTCAAGCACAATAGCGTTTGCATAAATATTTTTTACTTGCTCTTTGCCAAATTTTTCAACAAGCCTGCGCAAGATTTTCTTTTTATGCGGGATTTGTAGTTTTAGCTTAGCACACACTTGCCAATCCTCCATTTCTTGCACTCGCTCAAACTTCCCAATATCATTATTTCCCACAAGCAAGATTTTATCCCCGCTTAGTTTTGGCAGATATTTATACCCATCGCCAAAATACAAATCCCCCAAATGCAAGACTTTATCGCCTCGATTTACCACCGTATTCCACTCATACACACTCAAATCCTCAAACAATTTAAAAGGGCTTTTTTTTAGCGCGACCTTGCGTGATGGCTCTTTTTTCATCACGGCTTTATGCCCAAAATGAGAATCTGAAATCAAAAAAGTATCAAGATTTATGCGATATTTCATTATTTATCTCTTATTTTTATTACTTTTTGCAATTTGATTTTAAGATTTTGCTTCGTTGCTCTCTTGCTCTTTTTCTAGCATTTCTCGCAATTTTTCATCACGGAAAAATTCCTCAGGTGTGTTTATGTGCGTGATAAGCCCATTTTCTAAATGATAGATTCTATGCGCTAGAGAAATGGTGCTAGGGCGATGGGCGATTAAAATGATTAGCTTATCTTTTTTGATAGATTCTATGGTTTTTCGTATTTCTTCCTCTGTCTTTATATCTAGTGCGGAAGTCGCCTCATCAAAAATTAGCACATCGCTATTTTTGTAAATCGCCCTTGCGATAGCGATTCTCTGTCGTTGTCCGCCACTTAGATTTGTGCCAAACTCATCTAGTTTAGAATCTATGCCATTTTCCATACTTTGCACAAAATCTAACATTTGGGCTTTTTTTAGCGCGTCTATTACGCGCTCTTTGTTGATTTTGCTACCATAGGCTACATTTGCCGCAATGGTGTCATTAAAAATAAAGATTCGTTGCGTAACAATGCTGATATTATCGCGCACAGATTTTTGCGTAAAATCTTGCAAATCCTCGCCATTTATCAAAATCCTCCCCTCACTTGGATCATAAAGTCGCAAAATCATATTTACTAAAGAGCTTTTGCCACTGCCAGATTTTCCTACAAGGGCGATGATTTCATTTCTAGCGATTTGTATGCTTACGCCATTTAGCGCGACTACTTCGTCATAGCGTAGTTTGGCGTTTTCTACTTTTATGGATTCTATGGGTTTTTGCAATGTCTTTTTGCCATCGATTATGGTAGGCTGTAAGTCCATAATATATGCGATTCTCTCCCCTGCCACAAGCGCGCTTTGAAAACCCATAAAAATCCCAACCAATCGCTTAATAGGCGTCCAAAGCATAAATAATGCCGCAGTAAAAGCCCCAAACTCCCCAACCGTCATTCTGCCCTGTATGACTTCATTTCCCCCTACAAAAATCACTATGCCTATGGCAATAGCACCTAGCAATTCCATTAACGGGGAATTGATTCCGCCAATTAACGCTCCTTTTATGCCGAGTTTAAAAAGGATTTTGTTTTCTTTTTTGTAATGCTCTAGCTCTAATTGTTCGCCATTATTTGCTTTGATGATTTCAGCACTGCTAAGGACTTCGGTTAATTTTGAGGTAATATCAGCACCCTTATTTACACCTTTGCGGGTTAATCGCTTGACATGTCGCATCAAAATTAGCACAGGCACGACAGAAAAAGGCAACACCACAAAGGAATAAAACGCAAGCATAGGGCTTTGATAAATCACCACTATGATAAGGGCTAAAATCGTAAAAGCCTCGCGCACCAAATCCGTGCAGTAGTTTGTAACCGCAGCACGAACCATTTCTATATCACCTGTTACGCGAGATAGAAGCTCTCCTGTGCGCATTTTGTTAAAAAATTGCAAATCTAGCTTTAGCACATGCTCTAAGACATCTTCGCGGATTCTACGCACAATATCTGAGCCTATGTAGGTGATTAAAAAACCTTGCGCATACGAGCCAGCACCTTTAGCAAAATATGCTAGCACCACCAAAAATGGCACTAACTTTAGCATATATGTATCTTTGTTTAAAAATATATCATCTAGCGCGGGTTTGATAAGATACGCTGAACCAGCTTGTCCAGCTGCGGTTATCCCGCTTGTTAAAACCACTAAAAAAAACAATAAAAAATAATCTTTTATATAAGGATAAAATCTCTTATAAAAATCCCTTAGCGTTACCTTAGGTAGTGTTTGTGGTATCATTGATTGCCCTATGTTGTTGGTTTGGATTCAAAATTGTAGCACTATGGCTTTAATGTTTTTTAAGATTTTGCTTCTTTGGCATTATTCTAAGATTTCATAGCCAAAATCTTGGATTTCCTCTTTTATCATTTTTGCATTTGCAGGCGAGGTAAAATCGATTTTGACATTTCCATAGCCCTCATTTTTGATGATTTCTACTTCTATGTTTTTTACGCCTTTTATGCCTTTTAGCACTGCTGTTACCTTGCTAGCGCAGTTTTGGCAATGAATGCCACCAACTTTTAGACTAAGATTTTGTAGATTTTGCATTTTTGCTCCTTTTAGTAAAATCTATTTTTGTGTTTTTGTTTTTTGGGACAAATTTTTAACATATTTTTGCCCAAATTTTGTGTGAAATCCCCACAATTTTTGCGCATTTAAAACCACGCTAAGAGAGCTAGCACTCATCGCAAATGCCGCTAAGCTAGGATTTAGCAATACACCAAATCCATATAGCACCCCACAAGCTAGCGGGATACAAAGCGCATTATAGCAAAAAGCCCAAAAAAGATTTTGTTTGATATTTGCTAGCACAGCCCTGCTTAGCAAAATCGCATAGTAGATTTTGCCTAAATCGTGGTTATAAATGATAATATCCGCGCTTTTTTCGCTAACCTCGCTAGCTTCTTTGAAGCTCACAGAAATATCGCTCGCTTGCAATGCTCCCACATCATTGATTCCATCGCCTATCATCATTATGATTTGATTAGAATCTTTTTTTTGCGCGAAATTCACAAAAGATTTTGCCTGCGACAAAGAACTATCTTGTAACAAATCTTTTTGCATAGAATCTTGCGCAAAAAGATTTTGCGTAGTTTGTGGATTTTTTAGATTTTTGATAAATTCTAGCTTGTCTTTTGGGCTAGCTTGTGCTAAAAAATCATTGATTTTTAGCTCTTTTGCTACGCGTCTTACATTTGGCAGGGCATCGCCACTTAAGATATATGGCGTGATATGCTCGCTTTTTAGCGCATCTATGAGTGGCAAGGCAGTAGGCTTAATGCTATCTTGCAAATAAATTGCTCCTAAAATCTTATAAGATGTTTTGTTTTGCACGCCCAAATACACGCAAATCGCTTCTTTTTGCAATGTATCCTCCAAGCTATCAAGATTTACGCTAGAATCTAGCTCGTTAAAAAACTTCGCGCTTCCAAGCGCAAAAATCTGCCCTTTTTGAAATATATCCAAATTAGATTTTGTGTTAGGTTTTTTGTCGTTAGATTTTGGATAAATGCTTTTACTAAAATCTGCGCTAGATTTTGCGCTCAAATCCATAAAATCTAGTCCAACTCCTTTCAATGTCGCTTTTATCCCTAGCCCTGCATAAGCGACAAAATCGCTAAATTCACATTTTAGAAGTGGTGATTTTTCCTGCAAATTATGTGTGGAATGTCTATCGCGTGTGGCGTGTGCTAAAATCGCATTTGCGATAATATGCTCACTCCCACTCTCTAGCCCCGCGCTAAGTGCTAAAATCTCTTCTTTTGATAACTCGCTTAAAGATAAGATTTCACAAACTTTTAGGCTAGATTGGGTAAGCGTGCCTGTTTTGTCAAATACGACATTATTTACTTTTGAAGCGATTTCAAAACTTTGCGCGTTTTTGAAAAAAATGCCATTTTTGTTTGCCAAAGCATTGCCTATCATCACGGCTAATGGCGTAGCTAGCCCCAAAGCGCACGGACAAGAAATCACTAATACGCTTATAAAAATCTCAAATCCAAAACTAAAATCCTTTGCCACACTCCAAATCCCCCCCGCAACAAGCGCAATCACAATCACAGCTGGCACAAACACGCTAGCGACTTTATCGGCTATGCGCGAAATATTTGGCTTTGAAGTGATAGCCTCCTCTACAAGTGCTATCATCGCGCTTAAAGAGCTATGCTCAGCACTAGAAGTAGCCCTCATCACAAACGCTTGAGAAGTGTTTAGCGAGCCTGCAAAAAGGGGGGAATTTATGCTTTTTGGCACGGGCAAGATTTCGCCACTTAGGCTTGACTCATCAATCGCGCAACTCCCGCTCTCCACCACTCCATCAACAGGGATAAAACTAAAAGGCAAAATCTTTAACAAATCGCCCTCTTTTATCTCGCCCACAGGCACAGATATTTCATTGTTTGTCAAATTTATATTGCTAGATTTTAGTTTTATGGCATTTTTTGCATTGCGCGATAAAAGGGCGTTTATGACTTCATTTGCCTGCGTTTTAGCATTAGATTCTAAGGTTTTGCCACAAAATACAAATGTGATAATCACGCAAATGCTTTCAAAATATAAATGTGGAACTTCATGCAAATGGGCATTTTCAACGCTAAATAACAGCCACAAACTATATACAAACGCACTTGTGGTGCTAATGGCGATAAGAGAATCCATAGTGGGGGATTTTGCGATGAGTGAGGCAAAACCTTTGAAATAAAAATCCCTGCCAATGTGTGCGACAATAAGCGCGCAAACAATCTGTGCGGCGATATTTATGCGTGCGTCATCAAATGGCGAAATAAGCGCAAAATCGCTAAAAATCCCAAATGCTTCAACAAGCATAGGAAACATTGAAAGATAAAGCACAAAAAGTGTAGTAACAACGCTAATAAAAACGCGGATTTTAGTGGGCAAAAACTTTTTATCAAGTGCGTTAAAAGTGGCGATCAACGATTTGATTTTGGCAACAATGTTTGCAAATATTGTAGATGGATTTTGGGGTTGATTTTGGGCTAAATTTGTAGTTAGATTTGAAAAAGTGTCTAGGCTAGATTTTGGGATTTCTGTCGAGCTAGATTGCGCTAAATATGGGCTAAAACCTAGCTTAGAGATAATAGCAAAAATATCGCTTAAATCCGCTTTTTTACTATCATATTTGACAATAGCGGATTTTGCGATTAAGTTTATCTGTGCGGATTTGACAAAATCTCTACGCTCTAATGCCCTCTGTATGCTCGCACTGCACGCAGAACAGCTCATACCATCAATATAAAATCTTGCAACACAAAATCTATCAAATGAAACTTCGCTAGATTTTGCATTTTTTAAGCTAGCATTTTTCATCATAAAATCTTACATTCCAAAAACTGCTTTTTTTATAAAAAACGCTTTTTGCACAAGCCCTACTTTATTTTAAAAACTCTTTCATCGAAATATAGCTATTTAGCGCGGAAATATACGCTTTTGCAGTAGCCCTCATCGTGTCAATATCTATGCCGTGTCCTATCATCGCCTTTTTTGCTTCCTCAAAGGCGACTTTGACTACGACTTTTGCTAGGGCGTCTTTCCCTTTGCTTACGGATTCTACTTTGTAGTCAAGCAAATGCCCACTAATGCAACTAATCCTATCAATGCTCTTTAGCACGCAATCTACCGCGCCATTCCCAAGCGCACAATCGCTGTATTCCACCTCTATTGTGGAATCTTTAGAATCTTTTTCGCTAGAATCTTTAGATTCTTTTGTGTGCTTAGATTCTTTGGAGGTTTTTGAAGCGTTTTTAGATTCTAGTTTGCTTATGCTTACAGCAGCGCAGTATTTGCCACTGCTACACGCGCTCACTTGAAGTAAGTTTAGACTAAAGATTTGTGGGATATGGTTTGATTGCTCGCGCAAAATCGCGCTAATATCCTCATCAAATACTTCTTTTTTGCTATCGCAAAGTTGCTTAAATTTTTCAAATGCCACTTGGATTTCATCATCGTTTAATGAAAAACCTAAATCTTTGATTTTATCCCTAAATGCCGCCCTGCCCGAATGCTTGCCCAACACTAAGCCACTAAAACTAGGTATGCCAATATCGCTAGGGCGCATTATTTCATAAGTTTGCGGATTTTTTAGCACACCATCTTGATGGATTCCGCTTTCATGCGCAAAGGCATTTTTGCCAACGATTGCTTTATTTGGCTGTGGACGGATACCTGTGATGTCTGCTACTAGCTTGCTTGTGGCATAAATCTCTTTGGTGTTTATGCGCGTATCAAGCGAGATTTTTTGCTCATTTGATTTTGTGGCTTTTTTTGCAAAATCTTGCGCAAACAAATCTTTGCGCGTTTTTAATATCATCACAATTTCTTCTAGCGCGGTATTTCCTGCCCTCTCACCCAAACCATTTATAGTGCATTCTACTTGACGGACGCCATTTTGGATTGCTGCGATTGAGTTTGCCACAGCTAGCCCCAAATCATTATGACAATGCGTAGATAACAATGCCTTATCCCCTACCCTATCTTGCAAAAACGCATAGATTTCGCCCATAAATGCTCCAATCTCATTTGGCAAACGATACCCAACAGTATCGGGGAGATTTATCGTGCTAGCCCCCGCTTGGACTACTGCTGGCAAGATTTCTTTTAAAAATCCTATATCGCTTCTAAGCGCATCTTCACAGCTAAATTCTACATCTTCGCACAATGATTTTGCTAATTTCACGGCATTTATCGCACGATTTATGACTTCATTTGGAGGGAGTTTTAGCTTGTATTGCATATGTATGGGACTTGTAGCGATAAAGGTGTGGATTCGCTTTAATTTTGCGGGTTTTATCGCTTTTGCGGCGGACTCTATATCGCTATCCACTGCGCGTGCTAGGGAGCAAACGCTCGTAGTGGTAAGCCTTTGGGCGATTTGGTGTATCGCTTCAAAATCTCCGGGGCTAGATGCTGCAAAACCCGCTTCTATGACATCAACGCCTAGTTTTTCTAATTGCAATGCGATTTGGATTTTTTCTTCGATATTCATCGAAGCACCGGGGCTTTGCTCGCCATCTCGCAATGTCGTATCAAATATGATGATTCTATCATTAGTTGTATTTTTCATTTTGTTTTCCTTTTATTTTTCCTTATTTACAAAACTAGATTCTATGTTTTTAGATTTTTTTGCATTTAAAAATCTATTTTTAGAATCCAAAATAGCAATCGTGCTACATTTTTTTAGCACAAATTTCACACAAAAACTCTAACATTTTTTAAGGAGGACTTTGCACATAAGCACGATAAAACGCGCAATGCCATACAACATATACACGGATAATAACGCGCAAAAAATCTCCACATAAAATTTTGAACTAATAATCGCCGCAAGGGCGATTAGCAAGATAACAAATAGTTTTAGATTCCAGCGCAATTTTTTGAAACTAGGGTAGCGGATATTGCTTACCATTAAAATACTTAGAGCAAATGCCAAAATAAGAAGCGTATAGCTAAACTTGGGAGCTAAGAATCCATATCGCAAATCAAGCAAAATCCAAAGCACCAAAATCACTGCGGCACTTGGTATGGGAAGCCCTATAAATGTATTTGGCTCAATGTTGCTTGTGGTTACATTAAACCTCGCTAATCGTATCGCACCAAAAATCACAAACAACGCGCATACAAAAATGCGATACAATCCATATTCGCCATCAAATCCGTAATTTGCACCAATCTGTGGAATATAATAATAAAGCAACATAGCAGGAGCTACCCCAAATGCCACAATATCGGCTAGAGAATCAAACTCCACGCCAAACTTGCTCGTAGTGTGTGTAAGTCTAGCCACCCTCCCATCTAGCCCGTCAAACACCATAGCAAGCACGATAAGCCACGCAGCAAGCTCAAATCTAGCATTTGAAGCAAGCATAATGCTTACCACACCGCAAAAGATTCCCCCTGCGGTAAAAAGATTTGGTAGGACAAAAAGAGGATTGATATTCATTGCTTATCCTTAAAATCAGATTCTAGCCATTTTGTGTTTTTTCTTTAAATGCTAAAATCTAGTTTATGCGACTTTTTTTATGCGATTTTGCGATAAAGATTTCGGTAAAAATCTAAATTGTGTTGATTTTTGCCAAAACTCGCCTTTTGTGCCGTTTTTTAGCGTAGGTTGCCTATCACGCTTACGCCTGCTTGGGTTTTATCCCCAATCCTAGCAATCATTTCAATATTGCCATAAACGCGCATTTTTACCTCTCCCACTTTCATAAACCCGATTCTATCGCCTGCCCTGTATTCGATAGGCGCATAAAATGAAGAATGTCTAAAAATGCGTGGCAAAAGTATCATTTCAAAATTTTTGCATTTTGCGTGCAGGCTTTCATTTAGACTTTCATTTAGAGGGGAAAAATACGCCAAAAGTCCAGCTTGCTTAGAGATGCTAATCTCTTTGCAACTTGTAGGCGCACGAACTAAACCCACATCAAAAAATCCAACCTTAATATGTATGCAAATACCATTCTCTAATTGCTCAATATTTGTGATATAGCCATCTATGGGAGCTAGGACTATGTCTTTTCCCTGCTGTGTGGCTATGCGCTCAGGATTTCTATAAGCCCAAATCCAAGCTAGCCCACCAACAATGCCTATAAACACACCAAATGAACCCCAACCCCAAAAAAACCAGCAAAACACTATCCAAACTCCAAACACAAAAAGTCCATTAAAACTCTCTTTGGTAATGATTTGTGTGTTGTTCATTTTGACTCCTTTTTAATTAGCGGACTACTTTTAGCCTATCTATAAGCTATACGAAGAAAATCTTACCACACATTGCTTGACTTTTTGGCTTCTTTGTCATAAAAATTATCACAAAATTTTAGGGCAAAATTGATACAACTTTTGACATTATTTGCCATTTTTAGATTTTTGCTAGATTTTATGCTTCCTCTTCTTGTGGGATAATACGCGTTGGCATATTATTTTTTGTTTCAAAATCCGTGATGATTTCGCGTACACGCGAGCCATCGATGACTTCTTTGTCAAATAACTCTTTTACCATTAGCTCTATTGCGCCATCATAGCTTTTTAGCGTCTTTTTTACTTCAGCAAAACGAGAATCTAACATACCTCGCACAAAGCTATCCACGCTTTCAGCCGTTTTTTCGCTAAATTCCCTAGAGCTACCAAATCCACCACCCAAAAATGCGTTTCGTTGTTTTTCTAGCACCATTAGCCCATTTTCGCTTGTCATACCATAATAGCTTATCATCGCTTTTAATATATCTGTGGCGCGTTCTAAGTCATTGCTAGCACCTGTGGATATTTCGCCCAAAAATACATCTTCAGCCGCCCTACCCCCTAGCAATACATCAACTTCTGCTAATAATTCGTGTTTTTGCATAAGGTATTTATTTTCTTCGGGTGTATTTAGCGTGTAGCCCAGAGCTGCCATACCACGAGGGATAATAGAGACTTTATTTACCTTTGAAGCTCCTTTTGTCATTTCAGCGATTAGGGCGTGTCCGCTTTCGTGGTAAGCCACGATTTTTTTCTCTTTTGGAGAGATTCTGCGAGATTTTTTTTCTAATCCCGCGATTCCGCGCTCTACGGCTTCTTTTAGATTGCTTTGGGATACTTCTTTTTGGTTATTTCTGCCTGCAAGAAGTGCAGCTTCATTGATGATATTTGCTAAATCCGCTCCTGCAAGCCCTGCGGTAAGTTTTGCGATTTCTTCTAAATCCACATCGCGAGAAAGTTTCACAGCTTTGATATGGACTTTTAAAATCTCTAACCTGCCACTAAAATCTGGCTTATCTACCAATACTTGTCTATCAAACCTACCCGGTCTAAGCAACGCAGGATCAAGCACTTCAGGGCGATTTGTCGCGGCTAGCACGATTACGGGAGCATTTTCACTACCAAATCCGTCCATTTCTGCTAGAAGTTGATTTAGCGTTTGCTCTCTCTCATCATTTCCACCTACCATTCCTCCTGCCGCACGAGATTTGCCAATCGCATCAATCTCATCGATAAAAATAATGCTAGGGGCTTCTTTTTTTGCCATTTCAAACAAATCCCTCACACGACTTGCGCCAAGCCCTACAAACATTTCAATAAAGCTACTCCCACTCATCGAAAAAAACGGCACATTTGCTTCGCCCGCTACGGCTTTTGCTAGCAGGGTTTTGCCTGTGCCCGGAGGTCCTACTAAAAGCACACCTTTTGGGATTTTTGCACCCACAGCGGAATATCTATCAGGGTATTTTAGAAAATCTACGATTTCTACGACTTCTTCTTTTGCCTCTTCATTTCCTGCCATATCATCAAATTTGACTTTTGGTTTTTCGGCATTTACTAGCTTTTTTGAGCTTCCCATACCAAAGATTCCGCCACCCATATTTTTTTGCATACGACTTGCCAAAAACATCCACAGCCCAAGAAAAATCAAAATAGGCAAAAGCCACCCAAACATATCAGTCAAAAAGTTGCTCTCGCTAAAACCACCATAAGAAATATTATGCTCCTCTAGCAGAGGCACAAGCGATGGATCAGCCACTTTTCTCGCTACAAAAGTAATCTTTGCACCATTAGAATCTATGCCATTTGCTTTGATGAGCGTCTGCCCGATACTTACATTGCTAACCTGCCTGCTAGCAATAAGCTGTTTTAGCTCATAATATTCAACACTGCGAGTAGCACCGCCACCAAATGCAGTGCTAAAAAGCGTAGATTCGCCACTGCTAAATTTCACCACAAACATAGCAATCACAGCAAATACGATAAAAAGTAAAATAGGATTTTGCTTAATCGGTGGTGTAGGTGGCTTTTTGCCACCATTTTGTTGGTTATTTTGTGTATTTTGCTCCATTGTTTCCTCTTAAATAATGTTTATTGTGTCAAAAGACTTAAAGGCGAAATTATAATATATTTTGGCAAGAAATTAGGCTAATAAAGCAAAATTTAGACATACCCATTCATCTTTGCTTGTTTCCTTAAACAGCACAAAATTAGAATCTTTTGCGCAAAAATGTGAAATGATAAGGTTTGCTTTATCCTGTATGATTCCTGATAATATCAAATGCTTGGTAGATTTTGATTGATTTTGCGTGGCGTTTGTGGAATTTGTAGGCTTTGAAGCGCGTTTTAGCGCGCACAAAAAATCATCTCGCAAAGGCAACAACACATCAGCTAAAATATTGGCACAAATAATGTCATATCGATTTGTCATCGTTTCATTTTGTGCTAGAAGTTTATCAAGCGTGCTTATATGCGCTTTTTCATAGCTCACGGCATTTTGAGCGAAATTTTTTTGTGCCTGCTCTATGGCGTATTTATCTATATCGCAAACCTCAACTTTTGCCCCCATTTTTGCCATCGCTATGCCTAAAATCCCACTCCCACAACCTAAATCTAAGCACATTTTATCTTTTAGCCCTATTTCTAAATCAAGCCTATGCAAACTCTCCAAACACAAAAAAGTGCTTGCGTGATGCCCAGAGCCAAATGCAAGCGAAGGATCAATAATCATTTCAACCATTTCTGCGCTATTTTCGCTGTTTTTGTGGCTTTTTGCCTGCACAGCGTTTATCGCGTTTGTGGCGTTTGTAGTGTTTGTAGATAGATTTTTGGATTCTAAAGATTTAGACAAAGGCTCACACCAAGAGGGACGGATATAAAATCTAGCGCATTTTATAGGGCTAACCCCTTTTTTATAAGCCTCTATCCAATCAATGTTTTTGCATTTTTGACTTTTGTAAGCAAAGCCGATTTTTTTATCTACTCGCTCGCTTAAGACATTTGCAAAATCTTTTAGAGATTCTAGCAATTTTTTAGGATTTGATATTGAGCGGATAATTATGGAATTTATTGTTTTAGATTTTGTGTTTTTTGCGGTAGCACAGATTTTACTAAAATCTGTGCTACAAAAATCCCATTTGAAATTTTTAGCAGATTTGGTAGTTTTAGTGTTTTTGGTGTTTTTGTTTGTAGTGTTTTTTGAGGATTCTTGCCATTCTTGTAAAGTGATAGTTTTTTGCTCGATAGCTTCTTTTGTGATTTCTAGCACAAAATCACAAAAAATATCAACATAATCTGTGGGAATAATACAAGTTTCGTAGTAGTAAGGATTCATAATCTATAATAAATAAAGTGTGGCAAGACGCGACTAAGACGCTTTTGCCGATAACTTTTTGGCTAGTCATTTACCCCTAGCACGACTTCTAGTTTTTCTTTTAACACTTGGGGGGTAAATGGCTTTACAATGTAATTATTTACGCCTGCTTTTAGCGCGGTTATGACTTCAGATTTGCCACCCTCAGTAGTTACCATAATAATTGGGATTTCTTTATACCTGCCATCAGCGCGGACTTTTTTTACCAAATCTAGTCCATTCATTTCAGGCATATTCCAATCTGTAATCAAAACCCCTATGCCCTCTTGCCCATCCATAATCTCCCACGCTTGCACGCCGTGTTCAGCCTCTAAAATATCTTGGTAGCCTAGTCGCTCAAGAGTGTTTTTTATGATTCGTCTCATTGTGGAGCTATCATCTACGACTAATAATCTCAAGGGAAACTCCTTTAATTATTTTTTTAAGTTAAAGGGCAAATCGGCAAAATGCTACGCACCTTTTAAAATTATGGAATAATAGCATAAAAACCATTAAGATTTTCCTATTCTTAGCTTATTGTGTATTTTGCGAAATTATGATATGCGATTGACAAACGCAATAAAATCGCCAAAATCTTACAAAAGATAAAAGCTATTTTTTTGAAATGCTTGTTTGCAACGCTTCTTTCAAATCGATTTTTCCCTCATAAAACGCCTTGCCGATGATAAGCCCTCCTTTTAGATTCTCTTTTGCAAAAGATTCTACTAAAGCAACCACATCTTCTATGCCTTTGCACCCGCCACTTGCGATAGTTGGCTTGCCAGAGGCTTTGGCAATCGATAGCGTAAAATCCACATTGACCCCGCTTAATGCCCCATCTTTTGAAATATCCGTGCAAATAATCGCCTCGATGGCAGAATCTGCATATCGCTTTGCTAGCGTAGTCGCCTCTATCTCGCTTACGCTTCCCCAGCCCTCTATGGCGACTTTTCCTCCCCTCGCATCTATGCCAACAGCCACAGGATAAATGCTTGCCATTTGTTTGGTAAAATCTACATTTTGTAGCGCGATAGAGCCTAGTATCACGCGATTTACACCGATATTTATGTATTTTTGGATAGATTCTTCATCGCGGATTCCTCCGCCCACTTGGATTTTTAGCGCAGTGTTTTTGCGCAAAGATTCTATAAGGGCTAGATTTTCTTTTTTGCCACTAAGTGCGCCATCTAAATCCACGATATGCACCCATTTTGCCCCGCTTTTTTCAAACTCACGCAAAAAGTCCAACGCCTCTCCATACACTTTAGCGCTACTAAACTCCCCTTGATAAAGCCTTACAGCCTTGCCACCTTTTAAATCAATCGCAGGAAAAATCTCTAGCATTTTTACCACCTTTATCAAAAATTTTAAAAATCTTGCCTAGATTTTGTAGATTTTGTTTTGTAGATTCGCATTTATTTTTTAGATTTATGCAAATTACGCAAAATCAAAACCAAAATTATAGCCTTTTAGCAGGTTTTAGACTAAGATTTAGGCAAAAATTGCTAAAATCTTGCGCATATTTTCTAGCAAATGGAGTTTTTATGCCATTAAAAAAACAAAATCTAGAGCCAAAAAAGTTTAAAACCCAAAATCTACAAAACCCAAAAACACAATGCCAAAATCCGCGCCAAAATCCGCAATGTATAGACAACGATTCTCTTTTTTCTCTCATAAAATGTTTTGATTATCTTAAACCATACTACATTGACGCGCTTGACGCGCTTTGCGTGATACTCCAAATCTGCTTGCTAAAAATACACTACAAAAAAGACTACGCCAAATTGCTAAAACTAGACAAAAACAGCGCAAGAGAGCTATTTCATACGCTTTTAGAATCAAAAATAGATTTTAGCCAAAATCTTAGTCAAATCCCAGCTACAAAATCCCAAGCCACAAAAATAAATGTAGATTTTAGCCACGCGAAGTTTATCCCGCTAGATTCTAAAGCAAGTATGCAAAAGATTTTGCGACTTATTGAACAAAGCCCAATTTCAAGCAAAAATCCTGCTTTTTGCAATGCTTTTATCGAGCGATTTTTAGACATTATCACGCAGAAAAAAACCTCAAACAAACTTTATTTTTATTCCACGCCTAGCGAAATAAACGATCTTTTAATAGGGATTTTAGACATACAAGAAAACGAAGAAATATACAATCCCTGCTATGGAATAGGAAGCGTATTTTTAAGCCTAAAAAATCCAAATATCAAACTCTATGGCGAGGAGCTAGATTCTAAGCTAGCATTTATTGCAAGGTTGGTTGCGCATATTAGCGGGATAAAAAACACACATTTAGGTGTAAGCGATATTTTGGTAAATCCACTTTTTAGAATCAACGCATTGCAAAATCCCGCACAAAATACTGCAAAAAATCTCGCTCAAAATCACAATATAAAAAACCTAAAAAATCCAAAATCTAAGCAAAATACAGAATCTAGCGTTTTTGTAAAGTTTGATAAAATCCTTTGCAATCCCCCGCTAAATGCGCAAATGAGCACGGAAAATCTAAAAGATGATTCAAGGTTTGCAAAAACAGGCATCTTAGTAAAATCCTATCCAGAATTAGTTTTTTTGACTCATTCTCTAGCGCATTTGAAGCAAAAAGGCGTTTTTATCGTGCGAAATCAAACACTGCTAAAATCCGCACTAGAGGGCAAACTCCGCTCATATTTGTGCCAAAATGGGCTTATAGAAGCAATCATAGAGCTACCAAAAAATATTTTCCCTCATCAAAATTATGATTTTTCGGTGCTTGTGATTTCAAAAGGCAACAAAGAGATTTTGCATATCAACACAAATAATGAGCATTTCTACACAAAAGATGGCAAATATAATCGCCTAAAAAATATCGATAGAATCCTAGAAATCTATCGATACAAAAAGCTAACCCCGCATTCTGCCCTAACCCCGCTTAGCAAAATCTACCCAAAAGATTTGCGCGCCCAAAGCTACATAAACTCGCGCTTACAGCCATTAGCACAAAGCACACTAAACCATTTTAGCCACCACAATGCCATAAAAACCCCCCTAAATCTTGCAAAAGATTTTAGTTTGCAAGATTTAGGCGTGGAGATTTTTCGCGGGCAAAGAGTGCAAGGCACACACAAAGATGAGGATATTGAGTTTTATGATATTGGGATTGCGGATTTTGCGATTTGTGGCTGGACGCAAAGTTTTGGTAGCAAAAAAACTAAAGGCAATATCGCTAAAATCCACAAATACCACATAAAACCCTATGATATTTTGCTATCCCTTCGTGGCATAAGTCCCAAAATCGCCATCGTAGGCACGCAGGCTATGCACAAAAAAGAAGTGTGGCAAACCAAAAACATAGACACAACGCGCATAGACAAAATCCCAAGCGTGGTAAATGCAGGAATCATCGTGCTTCGCGCTCCAAGCGCAAAGGTGGCTATCGGGCTTTATTGCTACTTGTTTTCCACACAGGGCGAGGAAATCCTCTCAAGGCTATACAAAACAAATGCTGATGGCGTGATGGATACCCAAAGCCTGCTAGCTTTGCGCGTGCCAAGCGACTATGACAAAAACGCCGCACAAAAAATGGAAAAACTAGATAGCGCAAAAAACAAAATCTATGCGATAGAATGGGAAATACAGGGCATAAAAGATGGCAAATAAAAAAAATCCAAACACACAAAATCAAAAAACGCAAAAACCTAGCAAAAATCCACAAAAAAGAAAAAATTCACGCGATTTTACGCAACCAAAAAACAAAATCAACATTTTGCAAAGCGGGATTGAAAATATCACAATGGGCAAAAATTTTTGCGTGGTAAGCCCTACAAATCTATATGGCTGTCATTTTGGGGATAATTGCTTTGTAGGACCATTTGTAGAAGTGCAAAGCGAAGTAACAATCGGGCATAACTGCCGTATCCAAAGCCATAGTTTTATTTGCTCTCTTACGCGCATTGGCAATGACTGCTTTATCGGGCATAGCGTGGTATTTGTAAATGATTTGTTTAGTGAGGGTAAGCCTAGTGCTAGTAAATCCAAATGGCGTGGCGCAAACATAGGAAATCGCGTAAGTATCGGGAGTAATGCTACGATTTTGCCCGTGAAAATCTGTGATAATGTCGTAATCGGCGCAGGAAGCGTAGTAACCAAAGACATAACAAAAAGCGGAATCTACGCGGGCAATCCAGCAAAAAAAATACGCGATTTGTAGGACATATCGCAAGATATAAGATTTTGCAAAATCTTTATAAATTTGTAGGGGATTTTTGCGTATATTAAAATCTAACATTTTTCAAATATTAGATTTTGCTACTTGATTGTAATTTTTTGGGTTTAGGATTTTTGTGCTTGCGCTTTTTTGTCGGGTTAGGATTTTATGGCTTTATTGACATTTTGGATAAGCAGGGACAATCACATATTTTGATTTTTTATCCCCATTTTTTATTCCTAGATTTTTTGCCTTTTGCGCGCCAAAAATCAAAAACTCCGCATTTACCGAACTATTTTCATAGCTTGGGTTATCCTCATTTAGAATCTGCACTTCTTTGCCACCTTTAAACATTTTGCGTTTTACTTTGATTTGTGCTTGTTTTTTGTTGCAGTTAAAACACACTTTTGCAGGAAGCCTAGCTTTTTGCCCATCGATTGTGATGATAGGATTGCCTCCATCAGAGCTTATCATTGTTACAAACGCTTTTTGACAACCGCTAAAAAGAAACGCCATTAAACCAAATGCTGATATTTTCAAAATATTATTCAAAACATACTTCATTTTGTATCCTTATTTTATGTTGCATTTTTGTGGATATACGGGGATTATTAGTTGCTCATTGCCATATTGATATGCAGCACCTGAAATCCCATCAACGATCTTTGGTATCAAGTTTATAGGAATTATAAAAATAGCTCCGCCAATACCTGAACTAATACGACTAGCCACACTTTGATTTGCTATTGTAGCCCCAATACTGCTTGAATGCACCCTGCTATCTTTATAGCCCGCATTATCTACTTCTAACACTTCGATAAGCACGCCTTTTCGTGGTAGCTCTACTTCTGCGGGCAGTTGCACTTTTTCTTTGCCAATAGTTGCGACTACACTTTGCCTATCTTGTGCTATAAGCCACACTTTTTGTTTTGCTCCATCTATCATCGTAGCACAGCCACTAAACAAAATCCCAAAAATCACCATACATAACAAATGTAGCTCTGTTTTCATACTTAGATTCTCCTTTGTGTTGATATGTGTTGATATTTCTATGTTTTTTAAGTTTTTTTACCAATCCCATTCGCCATCTTGTGAGTTGCTTTTTGAGTTGGTTTGTTTTTCCTCTTTTTTTGGTGGATTTTCAAACCTCTGCTTATCCTCAAGCCATTGCCTCATAAAATCGCTTCTAATATGCTGTGATACATAGGTGGTGCATTCTTGTTTTTCAACGAGCGTGAATTTTGCCCCTCCTCTTAGCTCCATTTTGACACAATAGATTTTCCCAGCTTGTGGAGTAAAATAAATATGCTTCCTAGCGACCGTCTTAACAGAAATAAATACAGGCTCTCCACTTGGCACAATATCGATATAAAACACCTCGCCCGGTCGCGCAAATCCAAAGAAATATCCTTCACTAAAATCATTATTTGCTTGCTCTAGCGTGTGTATAGTGGCGTTGTAGCGAGTGAAATAGTAAAAAGTTTTATTTGGCATAAAGCCATAGATTCTAGCTTTGTTTTGCGGTGGATTTTGTATGCCATTTATTTTTTCATTTAGCACAAATCCATAATCTTTGTTTGTATCATATTTTTGCTTTACTTGGGTTGCGTTAGAAAATAGCGCAATAGCACAAAGGCTTATGATAAGTTTTTTCATTTCTTGCTCCTTTATTTGTATTCATACACATAGCGCACGCCCACGCTTGCACCGCGCGAAATCCTTGTGTATAGATTTGGTAAGCTATTATGCGCTTGCGTGAAATTCCAACTTAATGCGTGATATTTGCTAAAAACTTCGATTCCGTGTCGCGTAGCAAAGCTATATCGTAGCCCTAGTTGGATAGGCAGGGTAGCAGAAATGGTTTTGTCTTTTGTGCTATAAATGCTTGTGTATGTTGGCGTGCAGATTCCACCGTAGTATGAATTTTTACAATCAGGTTTTTCTTTTTCATACAAACCGCCGATTAAAAAATCTATCGACACACCAATCGTCCCAAAAAGTCGCAATGATTGATTTTTGCGCCTCCACACATCGCCAAAAAATCCTGTGTGATAATACATAGCGTATAAAAAATCACTTTTGTTTGCTTCTACACTCACGCTACTCGTGCTGTAATAAGAAAATTCAGCAAGCCCACCATTTTTCCAATTTATATCTATAAATTCCATTCCTACGCCAAAAGTCCAGCCAAATCGTTCTTTTATGTAATAGTTTCCATTGAAATACAAATCTACGCCATCTGCTCGGGATTTGTCTTTGTGCAATTCTTGTCGCACGCTTCCGTCTGCAAATATTACAGGTTCTGCAAAATTTTGTCTAGCACTAAACCAGCTTGCGACATATCCTATTCCAAATTCAAAAGAAAAATTGCCTTTATTTCGATTTTGCAGTTTTGTAGGCACTTGATTTAGTTGTTTGGTGGTTTGAAAATCTTGCGTTGTTGGTTGATTTGATTGATTTGGCTGTGTAGTTTGAGTGCTATTAGATGAAAAATCTAACGAATTTTCAAGTTGATTAGCCTGTGCGAGTGAAAGACACGCTAGACACGATAAAAGAAAAAAGCTATTTACAAGAGAGAGAGAGAGGCTTTGTAGTTCATAGATAAACTCCTTTTGAAATGTGTTTTGTGCATTTTAGCTTCAAGCAAAAAACAAGTAAGAATCATAACGCATAAACACACAAAAAAAGTAAATTAAAAAAATGAATTTTGTTTTTTATAAACAAAATGTGAGATTCTAAAAAACGCGTAATTTTTTTGCTTAAGCTGTTTTTGTTGCTAAATTTTGGGTAGATTTTAAATAGATTTTGACACGATTTATGGGTAGCAAACCCCTAAACAACGCTAAAAACACAAAAATCTACAAACGCGCAAAATCCATAAAATCTAAAAACACCAAAACTCACAAAATCCGCTCACGCAAAAAGCTAAAAGGCGGGAGCGGCACGGGCAATGCAAATGCGTTTGTATTGCCACTATGGATAGAATCTAGCTCTTTGCCATTTTCTAGCAGGATTTTTTCAAATCGCATAAAATATTTTTCGCGTCCATTTTCGATTTTTTTGTAGATTTCGCCAAAAACTCCCTTTTTTTCGCAAATATGAGAATCTAGCGGCGTTATTATTTCTTTTTCCTCGCCTGCGCGGATAGTATGCCGACACATCGCTAGCTCGCCACACTCGCTTACTTCGGCATTCACTTGGTAACTTCCCTCGCTTATGGCTGTGAAGTGATTTTGCGTATCTAGTCGCTCAAATGGCTTTCGCACCAAAAATCCATCGGTAAATCCGCGATTTTTAAGCGTGTGAAGCTCATCTTGGTAGATTTGTGGGGTAAAGATTCCGCGCTCATAGTCATTTAATGCCATTTTGTAAGTGCGTGCGGTAACGCCTGCGTAATATGTGCTTTTGGTGCGTCCTTCGATTTTTAGCGCGGATATGCAGTCGCTATCGATGATTTCTTTTATGTGGCTAGCTAGATTTAAGTCTTTGGAGTTAAAAATATGCGTGCCAAACCCCTCTTCTTCTTGTAGTCGCAAAAGCACGCCATTATCGGGGTTTTTAGCATAAAATTCATTTTCATCAAATTCTACTAACTCGCCACTTTTTTTTGAGCGCACAAAATATGTGTAGTCAAATCGGCAGTCATTTGCGCAACTTCCGCGATTTGGCATTCGTCCATTTTGTAGCGATGAGATAAGGCAACGGCCTGAAAATGCAAAACACATACTGCCGTGTATGAAAATCTCTAATTCAAGTTTGGGAATCTCTTTTTTGATGATTAGCGCGTCTTTTAGGCTTAGCTCGCGTGCGGCGACTATGCGCTTTACCCCCATATCAAAAAACACCTGCGCATCAAGCACATTTAGCACATTTGCTTGGGTGGATAGATGGATAGGCACTTGCGGGGCTAGATTTTTGCAAAGCCTTACTATGCCCGGGGCGGCTACGATAAAGGCATCTGGTTTTAGCTCTGCCATTTTTAAGATATGGGATTTTAAGGATTCTAGTTGGGAGTTAAACGGGAATCCATTTATGGTTACAAAAACTTTTTTGCCTTTTTTGTGTGCGTAGTCTATGCCTAAAGCAAAATCTTTTATCCCAAAATCCTGCCCCGCACGCGAGCGCAAAGAAAACTGACTAGGGCTACCATACACCGCGTCTGCGCCGTAAGCTATGGATACTTTTAGTTTGTGTAGATTGCCTGCGGGGGATAGTAGTTGCGGGATTTGTGGATATTTTTTATGTTGCATTTTTTAGTGTTGGTAAATCTTTGGTAAGTGTCGCTTCAAAATCTATGATTTATTAGCTAGATTTTGCATTGCTTGGTTTTTTTGCGCCATTAGTTTTTTTCTAGTTTGTCTAGTTTTTTGCACCAAAAGAGGCGATTAGATTTTCGATTTCTTCGGCATTTGCCACATCAGCATTATCATCGCCCTGTATATACACGGCACTTGATACGCGTTTGCTATCATCGATTTTGCTTTCAAAGAGGGAGTTCATATATTGCGCTAATGCACGCATCACATTGATAACGCGCTCGATTCTCTGCCTGTTAATATCTTGAAATTGCATTATATCCATCGCTTGTAGCATAGCATCAGAGCAGGCATTTGCTCCATCAATGATTTTTGCCACGCTATCTTTGGCAGTTTTTGTATTTTCAGCAGATTCTGCAAATGCCTTGACATTTGGGAATTTTTCTGTAAGTTTTGCAAATATTTCTTCTTGTTTTGCTAGGTATTCTTTTAGGGATTTTGCAGCTTTTGCGACATCATCAGCGTTTGCCCCGATAATATCTAGCTGGTCAAACACTTCGCCCGCTTTTGCCTCTGTATCACGCGTAACATCATCAAGCTGATGAACGACTTTATGGTCGCTATTTGGTGGAGGTGGGGGCCACTCTTTGGAAGCATCTACACGAAAATTGCTTGTATCAAAATCATCTTTGGCTTTGGATTGAGAGTTAGATTCTTGTGTAGCAGAATCTAACTCGGCATTTTCCGCGCTGGTAGCACCTGCACTCATTAGCGCGTCTAATTCTTCTTGGGTCATTATCGCTCCTAACGATAGAAGTTGCGCGATTATAGCATTTTTTTGAAATTTTTGGGTAGATTTAGGGACTTTGTTTTTGCGTTGCGTTTGCAAAATAAGCGTAATCAACTAAAAAAAATGACATAAAATATAAACAATAATTTGTAAAAAACAACTCTAAAAAAGCAAAGATTCTCTAAAAAATTTATAAATTACAAAACTTTAATGAGAAGTTTTGACGCCTAATAAAAAGCCATCAAAACCTCTCAAGCACAAAAATCACGCGCAAAAAAGCACAAAATCTAAACACATTCAAAAAGGCTTAGAATTTCTTTTTGTCCGTGTCATTAGCGATTTCTAGGGCGATGCCATTTACGCGCTTAGTAACCTCATTTGTGCTGTTTGCCACTTGCAAGTTTTGTTGAGTGATACTCTCAAACTGCTCGATGGCTTCGTTTATCTGTCCTAAGCCCTCTGTTTGCTCATTGATAGATTCACTCATCTCATTTACTGATTGCACGAGGATATTTACATTTGCTTCGATTTCGCTAAGGCTTCGTGTGGTGCGCTCTGCTAGCTTTCGCACCTCATCTGCTACGACTGCAAATCCGCGTCCGTGCTCTCCAGCCCTTGCTGCTTCGATAGCAGCATTTAGAGCTAGCAAGTTTGTTTGCTCGGCTATGTCTTTTATCACGCTTACGATATTTTTTATGTCTTCAGCTTGTTGTGTAGCTTCGTTTGTCTTGCTTGCGACATTTTGCATAGATGAGTTGATTTGCTCCACTGCTGCGGCGGTTTGCTCCACAGAGCTAGCTTGGGTTTGTGAGCCTTCTGTCAAAATCTGCATAGACTTGCTTAGCTCTTCTGCCTGCCCTTTTAGCTCTTTTGCGAAGTTTGCAGAGACTTTTAGCATATCCACGATAGAATCCCCTAGCTGATTTATGCTTTTTTCTAGTCCTTGAGGATTATTGATTCTTGGCGTAAAGTCATTTTTTTGGTATGAAGCAAACACTCTTGCAGGATTTTCCAAATCCCCACCGACAAGGTTAAATAGCGTTTGAGACATTTCGTTGATTTTCTCTTTTAGCGTATTTACTTGAGGGTTGTTGGTGCTTTGTGTGATATTTTTGCCAAATCTACCCGCTTTTGCTTCATCTACCATATGCACCACTTCTTTTATCACGCTTGCATCTTGCTCAAGGGTTTCTTGCGTGCGTTTGGTATTTTCATTTAGCGCGATTCCCATAGCACCGATTTCATCGCCTGCGACTATGATTTTAAGCGGTGGTGGAGGGGTATTTGTCTCGTGGTTTAAATATTTAAAAAACGCTAGAAGTGTCGCAGAAACTTTGCCGATTCTCATCACCACGCGAGATTTAATATACCACGCCACAAGCAACGCAATAGCGATAAGCCCCACGATACAGCCTAGCACGATGACATTTCGCAGAGCATACACAGGCGCCATCACAGAATCTTCAGGCGCAGCCACTACCATACTCCAATAAGTCCCGCTACCCGGTGATACTTCAAAAGAGCTGATACTCGCATAGCCAGATAATCCAGCTGTGGTTTTGTAGATTTGCACGCTATCTTGGTGGGATTTTACTACTTGAAGCAGCTTTGATACGGTGGCGTCTTTATTTACATTTGCAAGATTATCCCCTTGTAGCTTTAAGTCATTATGCACCAAAATCGTCCCATCATCTAGCAACACAAAAGGAAATGCCCCTTCTATATGCCCAGCTTTTAGCCCTTCTATGATTCTCTCTCTAAATCTATCTGTCTCTACTAGCGTGCCAATCACGCCGATGACATTTCTATTAGCATCAAAAATAGGCACATTCACAGATACGCCATACATTTGTCTGCCATTGACTTTTTTAAACGCGGGCGGACTTATAGCGATATTTTTGCTCTCTATCGCCCTTTTTAGTCCTTTAAAACTTAGCACAATATCATCAGCAGATACTAAAGAGCCTTTTTGCGTGTGGTTAATATCTTCTGTGAGAATCAAAAATTCTCCATTTGATAGCCTATGTTTTGGATTTACGATAGCTTCCCCCTTATAAGCGGGGTCTTTTAGATACAGATATGTCCAGCTAGCCGTTACATTACTATTTAGCGCACCGATTAAGACATTTTGCATCATTTCTTGGCTATACGCACTGCCACCACCTCTTTGGATAAGCGATTCTAGCACGACTTCAGTTGTTTTTAGTGAGCTAACCACTTCGCCCATATATCTTCTCATATATTGAGAATATCGCTCTGAAATCGACTTGATTAGGGCGTTGCTCTCTTCTGTCTGTATGCTAGCGGAGCGCATATAGATAGTGATGCACATAATCGCCATAATCGCCATAACAATGCCGTTTATAAACAGCACGACTTTTGTCCCAAGTTTCATATTTTGCAACATTGCTTTTTCCTTCCTTTTGCATTTGGATTTGAAGTGGTGGAATTTTTGCAAATTTTTCCTTAATTTAGGCTAACAAAACACAAAAAATACACCAAAAATACAAAATTTATTAGCGTAAAATAAGGACAAATTACAAAAGTTTTTCCAAACATTTCGCTTTGATTTTTATCGGCATTTTTTATAAATATATGTAGTTTATTTGTGATATTTATGCGCTTAGATTTTGCTTGTTTTGCTTAGATTTTGCAAACATTTTCTTACACAATGAAATATCAAAGTTTTTTAGGTTTTTTTATGGATTTTATACACATTTTAGATTTTTATTTGTTGTGATTTTTTTATGTTGTTTGTGGAATTTGGCAAGTTTTTTATGTTTTTAGCGATACTTTTTTGCGACACTTTTTATTATATTTTATGATATTTAGATAGCACAAAAAAAACCCAAAATCTATTAAATGCGATTTTTCTCACACAAAGCAAAAAATCAAAAAATCGTTTGGATACTTTGATTTTAGATTAAAACCAAAGTATGATACAAACTTAATCAAAATCTATTTTTTGATAAACTCCTCGATTTTATCGCTAATATATTCGATATGCTTGTTTTTTAGATGCTCTCCCATAGGCAGGCTTAAGATAGTTTTGGCGCGTCTTGAAGCATTTGGCGTAGACATTATCCGCACGCGATTATCATTTTTTAGCACCTCTATATCACTAAGCGCGGTTGGATAGTGCATACCGCATTCTATGCCGTTTTGTCGCAAAAATTCGCATAGTTTATCCCTGCTTTTTTCGCCCTCCATAAGCCATTCTATGACAAAAAGATGCCATACATGCGATTCGCTAAAT
The DNA here is from genome assembly GCF_053654515.1 of Helicobacter sp. T3_23-1059. Classification (NCBI taxonomy): domain Bacteria; kingdom Pseudomonadati; phylum Campylobacterota; class Epsilonproteobacteria; order Campylobacterales; family Helicobacteraceae; genus Helicobacter; species Helicobacter sp. T3_23-1059. The sequence goes on from NZ_JBSIUV010000015.1 coordinate 53,974, forward strand.
TCTGGCAAGATAAAATGTCCCTTTTTCGCTAAAGATTCTAATCTAAGATAATACCTCCTAGCAGCCCTAGTGCGATATTCATTATGCGTTTGGAGCAATGCTAGCTTAATGTTTAGAATCTTTGCTTGGATAGAATCTAGCCTTGAGTTGTATCCTATTGCTATGTGGTGATTTTTTACAAACGCGTCATTTGCGTATTCTTGCCCGTGATTTGCGATTTGTCTAGCTTTTTGGAGTAGATTTATATCTTTTGATAGCACCGCTCCGCCATCGCCATACGCACCTAGATTTTTACCCGGATAAAAACTAAAAGTCGCTATATCGCCCACACTGCCCACGCTTCGCCCTTTTTTATCAGCACCTCCGTGTGCTTGAGCGCAGTCCTCGACAAAGGCTAGATTATGCTGCTTAGCAAAATCACTTAAAAAATCCAAATCAAGCACCCTGCCATATAAATGCACAGCGATAAAAGCGCGAGTATTAGGGCTTAGATTCTCTTTGCTTATGTGAAATCTACCTTTTTTATCACAATCAATTATGGCGAGATTTAGCCCCGCATTTAGCACAGCTTCTGCGCAGGCAAAATAAGTATTTGCAGGGATTATCACTTCGCTATGAGGTGGCAAATCTAACGCCCTTAGCGCGATTTGAAGCGCGTCTGTGCCATTACCCACGCCTACGCAGTGATTTTTGTGATACGCGCTATGTAGTAGCTCCTCTACCGCTTCATCTAGTTTTTCTTTTGGTTTTTTAGGCGTTTGACTAAAAACTAAACTACTAAAATTTTCCTCAAACTCCCTAACTGCGCTTCCTAGCACAAAATCCGCATTTTCACATACGCTTTTTATGCCCTTTAGCACTTCTTTTTGCAAATCCTCAAACTGCGCTTTTAAGTCCAAAAATGGGACTTTTTTTACTTCTTTCATCTCCTTGCCTTTTTATGTTATTTGCATAGCAGTTATTTTGCGGGGCTTTTTGAACCCGCAAGCAAATTTTAAATCGGCAAGTTTTTTTAACAATATTTTTTATTTATGCTTTTTATATGTTTAGCTTTGTGTAAGAAAATCTAACATACGCCATTTTGCGAGATAAAAGCATAGCCCGTATTTGGCAGGATACAAATGGATTTTTTTGCCTCTTTTTTATGCAGTGTGATTTTTAGCGGTGCGTTTAGCGCAAGGGCGTTTTTGCCACAATAAGGCTTACCAAATTTGTCAAATTTTATGCGAAAAGTCCCCATCTCTTGGCAGTAAAAAATAGAATCTAGCGAGATAAAATCTATCCCAAAATACTCTCCCAAACGCACAGAAATTTCAGCATTGTTGCGACATTCTATGGAAATATTTACATTGCTATACCCTGATAGACATCGTTTGTTTTTGCCGCTCACAGCGATTATATCGCCCACGCTTGGCTGCTCATCTCTATCGGTGGTAGGCGAAAATCTAGGCGTATCAAAATACACACTAAAACTTTGTGGCGTGTAGATTCCGCTTTGATGAAATTGGATTTGCCAAAAGTTTTTATGTGGCTCTGTGAGTTTGTCTGGGCTAATTGAGGGGTGCATTTTACTTAGCGTGCTAGTTTGGGCAGTATTTGCAAAATCTAGTGAATCATTTAGTGCTAAATGCTGTGTATAGCGAATATGAGAGAGTGTATGCAAGGTGGCATTTTGCAAAGAAATATGCGTATTTATCGATTTGTTTGGCATAGCAAAAAAGACAAAAAGCCCCAAAATCACAACGCCAAAAACAAGCTCTAGCAAACTAAAACCATCACGCATAACTATATAAAACCTTTCAAAAATCAAAAAACGATTTTGATAAAAACCACGATTTTCTAAAATCTATGTTGCAAAATCGTTACTTTATCATAATCTAGCAAAATCTACATAATTTAGACACGGCAACCATTATGCCGAACCAAAAAAAATCTCTCCACCAAGACACCAAAATAATTTATATCGATTTTTTCAGATTTGTATCCTTTTGGTTTAGAGTGATAAAGGCAGGCGTTATTGCCAACTCCTATGTCATAAAATCCTAATCTCAAAGCAAGGCTAGAATCTTGCGTCTTTATGGCAAAAATCTCGCGCTTTTTTAGCTCATTTGCTAAATCTTTTGCGACATAATAAGAGTAAGCAAAATTTGGCTTAGGCGAAAAAAGATAAGTGATTTTGTTGCCAAAAAGTAGCAATGTCTCAAGCACAAGTAGCCCGACTATTAAACTTAGACGGATTTTGAATCGTTTTTTATAAGGTTTTAGCCTCACTCGAATATCACTAAAAAATCCAAACACAAGCACGGGAAGCCCTACCAAAAGCAATGGTGTCCATTGCGTAATATCCACCTTTTGACGCAATGATAATAGCAACATAAGCACCAAAGAGCTAGTGGCAATATACACCATAAGAGAATCCTCCCTCCTGCGTGCAAGTGCTGCATAAAGCGTATAAACATAATACAAAAACAAAAATGGCGAAAAAAGCATAGCCATATTTCCTAGCAAATCCAAACAATACGCCTTTGGCACGCCACCGATAGAATCCTCATACAAATACATATTTATGCCAAATCCCAAAATCGAAGCGATAAATGTCTTTGTCTTGCCTTTTTTTATCGCAAATGCCCCAAGCGCTACAAATACCGCGCTAAAGGCAAAATCTAATAACCCTGCTACAAAAATAATCACATAAGGCGGACGAGAAAATCTCATCTGCAAATAGCAAATAAGCAATAAAACAAACAAAATAAACCCGCTTTTATATAGCAAAATCGCGCTTAGATTTGTCGCGGGCAAAAGCGCGTATAACGCCATAAGTAGCAACGAATCGCTAGGTTTTTTTAGGTAGATTCTGCCTAGATTATACATAAGTAGCATATTTAGGCAATGCAATGCTACAAAACTTCCGCGAAGTCCATAATCACTGCTCCCAAAAATCTCAAGACACAAATTTACCCACGAAAAAAGATAAGAATCTTTTGCGTTTAGAAGTGAGTTTATTTCTTTGCTACTGATAGAGATTTGGTTTATCATAACACTAAGCGTGGCGACACTAGCTAGCACAATGCACAAAAATCCCAAATCCACTAAATCGTATTTGCGCTCCACTCGCTTGGTAGAATCCGCCCAAATCGCTGCATAAAAATAGATTTTTTTAAGGATTTGACTCATTTTGGTTGTCAAATTAGTATCAGTTGCCATTTAATGTTTATCCCATAAGTTTGAAAATCTTAAAAAATCCTGCACCACAAAATCGATTTTATAAAATCCATTTTTTTACATTTTTTTTTAGCAAAATCCAACGCCACAAACCTACAAAATCTCGCTAAACTCATAGCCATTTGCTTTTAGCTCTTTGCAGATTTGTTGCTTATGTGCCTCGCCTTTTGTTTCAATAGCTAGCGTGATATATACATCACCATAGGCTAGATTTATCGAAGTCCTATCATAATCGGTTTGGACGATATTTGCATTTGCACTTGCCAAAATCTCTGTCAAGCGTTGCAAGGCACCGGGCTTATCCATAAGCACGATTTGGAGTTGCAATCGTCTATGGGTTTTGATAAGCCCTTTTTGAATGATAAGATTTAGCATTGTTACATCGATATTTCCACCGCTTAGCACCACGCCTACGCGCTCATTTGGCTTGATTTCTAGCTTGCGATGAAGCAGGGCTGCCACTCCGCTAGCTCCTGCACCCTCGACTACTAGCTTTTGATTTTCTAGCAGGTATAAAATCGCGCTTGCGATTTCCTCATCATCGACTTCTACTATCGCGCTTAAGCCCTCGCAAATATATGAAAAATTTAGCGCATTGACATCGCGCACGGCTATCCCATCAGCAATAGTCCGCACCGAAGTAGCATTTTGAATCTTTTTAGCATAAAAGCTAGTCGCCATAGCATTTGCGCCTTTTGCTTGCACCCCTATGATTTTGGTGCGCGGGCTTAGGGCTTTATACGCGCTTAGGATTCCGCCCACTAGCCCGCCTCCACCGATAGGCACAAGCACAAAATCTAACTCCTGCTCCTCTATCATTTCTAGCGCGATAGTCCCCTGCCCCGCCATCACCTCTTCATCGGCAAATGGGTGGATAAAACTTAAATCCCGCTCTTTTGCGATTTGGTAAGCCTTTGAATATGCTTCATCATAATTATCCCCGCTTAGCACGACTTGCGCGCCTAGCTCTTTTGTAGCTAGCACTTTTAGCAATGGCGTAGCCTCAGGCATAACAATGACTGATGGAATCCCAAAATGTGTCGCAGAATACGCCACGCCCTGTGCGTGATTGCCCGCACTTGCAGCGATTACACCTTTTGCGCGGGATTGTTCGCTCATTTGGGCGATTTTGTTAAACGCGCCACGGATTTTAAAAGCCCCTGTGCGTTGTAGATTCTCTTTTTTTAGATAGATATTTGCGCTTGTGAGTTTGGATAGCTTAGGTGCGTAAGAAAAAGCCGTGCGCTCAATCACGGGAGCGATGATTTTGTGGGCTTTTTGTATGGATTCTAGGGGTAGCATAGATTTTCCTTGTTTTTTTTAGTTTTTTTTAGTTTTTTTTGGTTGTTTTTTAGCTTGCGTTATGTTTGAAGCCTTGTTGTTGTTTATGGTTTTGCGTGCTAGATTTTGCGCTATGTGTGCTATCGTGGTAAAATCTACATTTGCAAAATCTATAAAATCAATGTTTGATTTTCCCGTGTTTTTGGCGTGATTTTCGCCCTGCTTGCTTACTTTTCATCGCGCACAAATTTTATTGTCTGCCCGCAGGATTTGCAGTGAAAGACTTTGCCTTTTTGGACTTTTTTGTGAATGGTATCAAGCAAGTGAAATTCCTCTCGGCATTGACAAGTATAAATATGAAACACCTCTTTATGCTCTTCTAAATTTTTTTTAGCTTCTTCTTGATGAGAGGCTCGCCATTTTTCGATTTGCATATCTTCTCTTAATATATGCTCTATAAGCCAATCTTGCGTGATAATGGCTAGCTTTTGTTTAAAATCATAGCGGATATTTTGGATAAGGCTTGTCATATTTGAAATGATTTCTTGATGGGATTCTCTTTGTTGCTCTAAATTTGGATAGCCGATACTCTCCATATACGCTTCCTCATCGGCAAAATGCACTTTCATATACTCAAATAGCTCAGATAAAATCTGCTTTATCTCATCGCTACTAGCCTGCCTATTTATCAGCAATCCCACGCGATAAGCGATGTCAAATAGCTTTTTATGTTGCGCATCAATGGCGTCATTATGAATGCTATATTTTTCGTCCCATTGAGGTAAATCCATATCCTAAACTCCACTTGATTATTTTTATCTTAAACGCTTTTGTCGCAAAATCATCTCTTTTTCAAATCATTCTCTCAAAAACAAATAATTATACATTAAAATGCAATTTTAAAATAGGCTTTTTAGAGTTTAAACTCGTTTTATAAGATTTTGTTTTTTAAAATTTGCATAAAGTAGATTTTATGTGGATATAATGCCTACTTTGTGTTTTTGCGTGTTTTTCGCGCTTTTGGGCTTATTGATTTATCACAATCCAAACTAAAATCTTAAAAAACAAATATAAAAGGCAAAATATGGAATCTACCATAAATTCTTTTAAAGATTCTTTTGAATCGTGGGGATATATCGCACTATTTATTTATTGTATGGGTAGCGGATATGTGGGGATTTTGGCAACAGGAGTGCTATCTAGCTTGGAGCAGATGAGCTTGCCTCTTAGCATATTTATAGCGACTTTGGGCAATGTATTTGGTAGCTCTAGCCTCGTGTATGCCGTGCGCTATGAGAAAAAAGAATTTGGCAAATACCTAAGCAAACATAGGCGAAAAATCGCGCTTATGCACCTTTGGCTACGCAAATATGGCGCGATTTTGATTTTTATCAACAAATATTTATACGGAATCAAATTTTTAGTCCCTGTGGCGATTGGCGTTAGTCGCTATGATTTAAAAAAATTTTTGATTCTAAATGCCTTTGCTTGTGTAATATGGGCTAGCACGCTAGGAAGTGTGGCTTTTTATAGCTCCAAATTTATCATTTCACTTTTTGATAAATACGGGCAGTATTCATACTTAGCAGTCATTGCATTGCTTGTAGTAGTGGCTATCGGGCTATTTATGCTAAACAAAATCTCAAAGCCAAAATTGCTAGAAAAATAATTTTTTAGGCAACGCAAATGCGACATAAAATATTAGGGATTTTTGCTTTTTTTGTGGGATTTTGCTTTGTTTGCGGGGTGGATTTTGCACTTGGAGCAAAAATAGATTCTAGCGATGGGAAAGAATACTTACGCACTTCTAAAAATAAATCAGGCAAAAGAGAGACTCCACCTAATGAGTCAAGCCAAGCACTCCCAAATGCAAATGATTTTTTGCAATTTTTTGAATCAAACTTAGAAAAAAGACATAAAGAGATTTTGCAACACACGCTAAATAATCACTTTTTGCGCTTTCGTGGGTATTCGCTGATTGACTACTCGGTGTATAAAAAGCTATCGTGGAGGGAGCGACACAAAATCAAAAAACCGCTTGTGTTTTTTAGAGGATTTTTGGATTCTGCGCCATTGTATAGCGAGCAAGGGGGAGTAAGCGTGTATGCTAGACTTGCGAGTGATGAGAGTGTGCGGGTGTATCTAAACTTTCAGCCTAGATATTTTAGCGATTTGCAAACCATAATGGGCAATGGCAGGAAAAACGACACAGAATCAAACGCTAGGACAAACACAAATATAAGAAAAGCTAGCAAGGGTAGATTTTACGCGCTATGCGCCCTGCCAAAGATAAATCGCTGTTTATTGCTAGGCATAGGCGAAAAATGGTAAAACCTACTCATTTTTTGCAAACTTTTTTACTTAATTTTAACCTAACAAAAAAATATCATTATGAGCAATAACCCACCACCATTATAAAAATTGTATTTTTTAACTAAACTCAAGGCAATACATTATTTGTTGATTGCGATATAGATTGCCACGCATTAGATTTTACAAATTAGATTTTACAAAAATGCAAAATCTAATAAAAAGATTGCCACACGGATTTTGACAAGCCAAAATCCACTCGCAATGACATTATTCCGCCCTATTGCCGATTTGCAAATCTCTTGTCCCCATCCATTGCGGAGGGGGCTAGGGGGTGGGTATCTTGTCGGACTAAAAATCCTTGTCATACTGAGGTTTCGCAAGAAACCGAAGTATCCAAAACATTAACCATTGTCGGACTGAACGCAAGTAAAGTATCTCTAAAATTAAAAACGCAAACAGAGTTATTTCGCTAAACGCTCAATATGTC
>NZ_JBSIUV010000016.1:0-60819 GCF_053654515.1 Helicobacter sp. T3_23-1059
AAATATTTTTGTAGATTTTTTTTGCGGTAAGTGGCAAAAAAGGCGATTTCCACGAGTTAGATTTTGCAAAAGGTTCTGCAAAAAAAGCGTAAAAACTAATCGCTCGCAATGACGGATTCCCCCCCCCTCCATTAGCACGAGGGGGACTTTTTATTTTATTTTTGGCTCATTTGTGGATAGGGATTTTGGTTTTTGTCATACTGAGGAAGTGAAGCAACCGAAGTATCTCAAGTATTTCTTGTCAAGTTTAAGCGTAAGCGAAGTATCCAAAATACGCAAATAAACAGAGATATTTCGCGCTTACGCACTCAATCAATATGATAAAGAAATTTTCGTAACTGTAAGCGAACGCTAGCTAAGCGTGGTAATCTATAATTCCACCGTTTTCGTCATTGCTAGAATTTGCGCTAGCAAATTCGTGGCAATCCACACTGCAATGCGTAAATAATGTATTGCCACGCGGATTTTAGTAAAATCTGCTTTCAATGATGAAGTAAATTCCCCTATCCCTCTACGAATGGGGCTAGGGGGTGGTAAAATCATCATTGCGAGCGAAGCAAGCGTAACAATCCATAATTAAAAAGGATCAACCCGCCTTAAGCGAATTATGTTAAATCAAAAATAAAAGTATTTGTATAAATTTTGATTCTGTAATTTTGTTATGGCTACCTAAATTCTGTTTCTTGTAAATGAAATAAGAAATTCTCTTTTTTGATTCCTCTAAATTTGCTTAATCTATGTTTTGCATAGCCATTTCTGCTTGCAGTTATAAGTCAAAAGAAGCAAAAAACACAGAAGTTTTTTGCCTGCTACTTAAGTCTCTTTTGCCCCTCACTCTTTTAGCGACCAAAATCTATATCAAAAGGTTGCTTTTATCAACCTCAATTTTGCCATTTAATTTAGAGTTTTTTTCACATTCTTTTGCGATTAAGATTCTAATGTTTTTGCAAATTTTATTGACACTTTGACGAGAAATTTTGCTTAATTTTGCAATTTTAACGGCTTCAATATCTAAACTTTTTACAAATCTAGTAACATAAGCGAAGTAGAAAATAATTTAAGAATCTTTCTTTAAAAACTCTCTTGTTTTTGCTTCTAAAATTCTTGAACGAATGATATACTTGTTTTTCATCGTGTGCTTCATACTCTAAACCGCATTTCAAATTACTTAAGGTGGGTTTGCGTCTTAAAAGCATAGATTGACACGCGTTAAAATCTATATAAAAGCAGATTGTAATCGTTCGCAACGAGTTGGATTCCCCCCCCCCACCCCTTGCGCGTGGCGTTTTTTTGTTTTCCACTACCGTTGCAAAAATGGATTTTTTGGTTTGCGCTACATAGATGGAGGGAAAATATCGATTGCCACAAATGGCTAGCGTGATTCTAGCAATAGCAAAAACAATGGGTTGCCACAACCTCCTATGGAAGTCGCGCAATGACAAAAAAAGCGAATCCAAATCTAAATAAACCCCCACTAATGCGGAAACTCATAAAGCATTTTTTGAAATCGTTGGGCTATGTCTTGCGCTTTAGATAGGATTTGACTAGCGGGTGCGTCCTCAAATACCGCTTCACACGAACTCTTAAACAGCCCTAGCCAAATCTCAAAAAACTCTCTAGGAAATGGTTCTAAATCCAAATGCGCTTTAAGAGGTGCGCCGTGATAGTCTTGCTCTCCTAGAAAAATGCCTCCCCAAAAAGAAGCGATTTTTTGTTTGTGCGCGCTCCAGCTTGCTTCATCAGTGCCGATTTTGGCATTAAATATTTTGCCTAGATTCTCATCTTTTCGCACTTTTGCATAGAATATATCCATAAGTTTGGCGATACCTTCTTTGTCTATTTGTGCGTGTTTTTGTGGTGTGGTGGAAAACTGCATTTTGTATCCTTTTTTTAAAATTTGCCCCATATTTATAAAAATGCCTTGCAAAATCTACCTGTAAAAAACTGCTAGGTTTTATCACAAGATTCTAAATATGGCGCAAAATCTTATTGTGCTATATTTGATTCTCTTTTGGCATAAAATGCCACTCTAAAATCCTCCCATTTATCGTGCAAAATCGCCTCTCTAGCCTCACGCATTAGCTCCAAATAATAATGCAAGTTGTGAATGCTAGCAAGACGATGATAGCTTAGCTCATTTGCGCGAAAAAGGTGGTGTAGATATGCACGCGATACGCTTTTGCACGCGTAGCATTTACACGCGCTATCGATTGGCGATGTATCAAACCTATATTGCTGATTTTTTATGTTGATTCTCCCAAATGTGCTAAATAGCGTGCCATTTCGTGCATTTCTTGTCGGCATCACACAATCAAACATATCCACCCCTCTTGAAATGGCTTCGATTAGATTTTCTGGCGTGCCTACGCCCATAAGGTAGCGCGGTTTATCGCGTGGCAAAAGTGGCGTGCTAAATTCTATCGTGTCATACATTTCTTGCGCTTCTTCGCCTACTGCTAGCCCCCCTAGCGCGTATCCATCAAAATCTAGCTCCACTAGCTCGCTAGCACTTTGTAGCCGAAACTCCTTGCTTATGCCACCTTGCACGATTCCAAAGAGATGATTTCCCTCTGCCTTGCCCTCATCTTTTTTTTGCTCATAGTAGATTTTACTCTGCTTAGCCCATTTGGTAGTCGTATCCACACTTTGTTTTAGCCTAGCGTTATCTGCGGGCAATGCGATTAAATCATCTAGCACCATCATAATATCGCTATTTAATGATAACTGCATATCTAGCACGGTTTGTGGCGTAAATAAATGCCTGCTTCCATCGATATGCGAGGCAAACTCTACCCCTTGTGGAATCTTTTTAGCATTGCCACCTAGACTAAAAGCTTGAAATCCGCCCGAATCGCTTAAAAAACTCCCGCTAAAACCGCTAAATTTATGCACGCCTCCAAATCTATCAAAAACCTCTGCGCCCGGTCGCAAATATGTATGATAAGTGTTTGCCAAAATGATTTTTGCACCTAAGAGATGCGATAAATCATCTGCGCTAAGGGCTTTTACGCTAGCTTGCGTCCCCACAGGCATAAATACAGGCGTTTGCACGATAGAATGCGCCAAGTCGATACTCCCAGCCCTAGCATTGCCACTGCTAGCCTCTAGCGTAAAAATAGACATATTTTTCTCCTTTTTGTCGTATATTTGTCGCATTTATCGCTATTTTGGTTGTGTTTTTTACTTAGATAGAATTGCGGGTATCCGCATAAAACTAAAATGATTTATATGCGTTACTTGGTTTTGGTATAATGTCCGTTTTTGCATTTTTATCAGCGTTTGTTTAGCGGCGTTGATTTTGTGTTATTTTGTGAATAAATCTTAATAAAATTAAGGATAAAGATTTTGAAAAAAGTCGTGTTGATTTTAGATGGCATTGTAGCAAAAAATTTCCTAGAAACCACCGCCCAAAAGTATTTTAGCAACAATTTATATATAGTCATCGCTAAAGATTCTAGTATGTTTCCAGAAAAAATCCCAAGTGCGTTTAGTTGCTATGAGTTTGACTATACTTCATCATTTCATTTAGAGCAAGTGCTAGTTGAGCATACTCGCGCTGAAATTAGCAATATTTTTATCATCATCGAAAAAGTAGAGGAAAAACAAGCCGTTTTTAAAATCTGCAAAAAATTATGCAAGGATTCTAGAATAGTAAGCCTTAGCAAAGGATTTAGCGAGAAAGTATTGCAAAAAAAAGATGACAAAGCAGTCTTTATCGATGAGACAAATTTAATAGTCGCACAATGTGTCTCAAGGCTTCCAAATGTGCCTGTTATCCCGCGTGGATTTGGGCTAGGCAAGGGCGAGATTATGGAGATTGGCGTGCCATTTGGTTCTTTGCTTGCGTATCGACATATCGGCTCTATCCAGCAAAAAAACTTCAAAATCATCGGCGTATATCGCCAAAATGAGTTGATTTTAGCGACATTTTCGCTTGTGGTGCAACCTCAAGATATTATGCTTGTCGCAGGCGAGCCAAAGGCATTAAACAATCTTTACAAGCAAGTAAAATCTGATATTGGGCAGTTTCCCTCTCCTTTTGGACGCGATATATATGTGTATGTGGATATGTTTGCCCAAAGTAGTGAAGCGATTTTAAAAGAAATTGATGAGGCGATATATCTGCATTCTAAAATCCGCTCTACTAAGCTGTTTGTAAATGTCTTGCGACCGCGAGATTTTGCCACTATCGCTAGGATAAAGCAAATGTGTAGCGTGGATTCTAGTATAAGCCTTATTTTTGATTACCAAAATCTAAATTTTAGGCAAAAGCTAAGTATCGATAGTGAGAAAAAAATCGGGCTTATCATAGTAGGGGAGCAAATCTTTAGCAAAAGGGGCAATAGAGCGGCACTTTTTCGCACAAACTCTCCCGTGCTAAAATCTGCTAGAGAAAATCTAAAAGAAGCCACAACTTGCTTTGTTGTGCTAAATGAGCAAATGAATAAGGGCGAAAACATATCCTCCGTCATCTTTGATATAGCTGTGCAGATGAAACTACAAATCGAAGTTTATGACTTTGATCCAGATGCTTTGCACCAAGAAGACATTATCAAAGACTACGCAGCCCTTGCTAAGAGTTTCGGGGCAAAAATAGATTTTATAAAAACAGAAAACAAAAACCCTATTTTTTATCTAAACGAATTAAAACAATCTAGGTTGCATTTTTTGCCATTTGAAGAGTGCATAACAAAAAGTAGATTTTTTGCAGGATTTTCTAGCAAGATAGAGCAATTATCAGTATTTTTGGATAGGCATCCACAGCTTTTAGTGCCAATCAGCAGGTAGATTTTGCTTTTTTGGTTTTAAGATTTTGCAAGACAATTTTTTGATAAGGAGTTATCATTGAAAGCAAAAAAACACACAAAAACACGCACCGCAAAAGACACCCTCCAAGACATACTCCTAGAAAACGCCCACAAAACTATCGGGCTAAATGTCAAAAAAGCTAGAGAGCAAGCAGGGCTAACCCAAAGTCAGCTATCTAATGCCATAGGACACACAAGCGTAAGTATCATATCTTGCGCAGAGATACACCATAAAGGAGGGCATTTTAATATCGAGCATTTGCTAAAAATCGCTTCTGTGCTAGACATTGATGTAAGAGAATTTTTTAACGGCGTAAAGATGAATGCGTAGGTAATGTGCCTTGTGAATCAACGCGCTTTTGGATTTTAGAAGTTGTTGCAAGATTTTATGATTTTGCTTTGTTTTGGATTTTTATAAAATCATTTTTATTTTTTTGCCGTCTTATACACTGCTTAGAATGATACAAATGTGGATTAGCACGCGTTGTGTTGCTCTCTCACAATGACTAGACTTCCCGCGACATTATGACAAAAATGACAAAATGTTTATAAATGCAGATTTTAATGGCTTTATGGTTGTTTTATGCTTAGCAGTGTGTCTATCATTTTGTCTATGGTGGTTATGACTTTGGCATTTGCCGCATATCCGCCTTGAAACTTTATCAAATCTACCATTTCCTCATCAATGCTTACTTGCGTGATAGATAAATGCTCTTTTTTAGTGGCTTCAAAGACAGATTTTTTGGTATCTAGTGTGCGCTGGGTTTCCTCTGTGTCGGTGGCGATACGGCCTGCGGCAAACTGATAAAACTCATTTACGCCCATTTTAAATGATTGCTTTGTGTGCTTGTTGTAAAAATCGATTTTGTCATATTGAAGCTGTTGCATCATATTTGCTATTTCAAAATTTCCCGCTGTGGGCGTTAGCCACGGACGGATTTGTGTGGCGTCTTTTTCATAGTCTCTATGTAGCCTCATATCTCTAGCACTATTGCCTTGCAAAAATTTGTTGATTCCCATAGCACCTGTGAAATTTGTGCCATTGTCCTTGATAGCGACATATAGCCCTTCGCGTGGGTTTGTGGATTCGATGACAAATTGACGCACTTCTGGATCAAAAATCGCCCTAAAATAGTCATCAAAATCGTTTATGTCGTTGTTGTCGTTGTTGTCATCATCGTTGTGATTGATAGCACGGATAATATCGTGCATAGTGGTTGTATTATCGATATAGATTCTCTTTGTGGCGATTACATCGCCTCTTGTGTTGTATGCCATTAAGTCAAATGAGCCATTTTTGAAATTGTAGTTGGTATCTTTTAGTGCTTCATATCGTCCAAATTCTACCTTTTCGCCTACAAGGCTAGTGGCGGCTGATTGGGCGTAAATCGCGTTTGTGGCTTCCATAAAACCTTGCGCAAAAGTGTCAAGCAAGTCAATATAATGCTGTATATGCCCGATTTTTGTGCCTTTATATCCTGTGTTGTATAGCGCGATTAGCGAGCCTGCCTTGCCCTCATCTAGCTTATCTGTAATATCCACATCTTTAAAATCATAAGTGTGCCAATACACGCGGTTTAGGTGCTCTGCATTGTTTTCTTTGTCTAGCTTTATGGGGTGGAAAGTGTAGCCATCTACCATATTAAAACCTTTAGCGATATTCATCACATAGTTTTCATCAAAATCCGCATTTCTAGCTTGGAGCAAAGAATCTGTGCGGAGGTGGTTTTTATACACGCGCCCGCCTATGATTTCGATTAGGTGAAATTCATATTGGTCGCGTCTATCGCGCAGTTCATTTGCTTGGCGGTATTGCTTTGCGTCTTCCATTTCTTTGATTTTGCCATTTAGGTGGGCGATTTCAGAGCCTAGACGATTTGCTTCATTTACAAGAGTTTCTAGATTTTCGCTTGCTTGGCGTTGGAGATTTACTAGCTTTATGCGAGTGTCGCGGATATTTCGCGTAAGCACTTGGGCTGCTTCGGCTAGGACTTGCTTTTGGGCTGGGTCTTGGGAGTTTTTGGATACATCTTTCCACGCATTAAAATACGCTTCTAAGTCGTTATAGATTCCCACGCCATCGACATCAGGGAAATATGCCGAAATCTCGCGCAAAAAATCAAAGCTATTTTGAAAAAATGCCATTTCAGAGCCAGACTTGGTATATCTATCAAACACAAAATCATCGTGGATTCTGCGAATCGCTGGAATATCCACGCCTCGCCCGATAATAAGCCCTTGGTGCATTACAAGCGGTCGCTCTGGCTGGGCTATCACGCGTTTGCGACTATAAAATTCATCACTAGCATTTGAAATGTTGTTGCTTGTGGTATCTACCATTACTTGGTGTCCCACAAGCCCTGTGTAAGAGGTATTTAGCGAAGATAAAATCCCACCCATAGCCTAAGCCTCGATTTGCAAAAGATTGATACTAGCGTTTGGAGTGGATTTTTTATCGCTATAACTTTGGGTTTCTTTGGGGATAAGTTTGTCCATAAGCGAGGTAAAAAACTCGCTCACAGCAAAGACAATTTGCGCGTAGTTAGAATTTAGCTTTTTTAGCTCTTTTAGTGCTGCGCCCATCTCATCAAAAAGCTCCTGTGTCCTAGAATCGATTAGCTCTTTTATGTCTTTTTGTGGATTTTTGCTTTTTAGAGATAGCATTTCTTGGCTAATTAGAGCCTTTTTGGTTTCAAACTCTTTTACAAGCGCGTCTTTTTTTGGATTGCGCTCAAAGATTTCTTCGTGCCTAGCGGCTTTTATGGATTCTATGTCTTGTTTTGTGTAGTCGATAAGTGTGCGAAGGTCGGTAATAGCACCTTGAATGTATTGCATAACCATTGTGTATCCTTATTTGCCCCCTCTCGTGGTTTAAGCCCATTTTGGATCCTTGTGTCTTTGACACAAGATAGGGGCAAACTCACGCAAACAAGGAGGTTTTGGTTATATATTAAGCAAATCTAGTGCCATTTTTTCAGAAGTTTTTTGCAAGTCAAGTTTGTATTCTTTTGCCGCGATAGAATCCCTAATTTCAGCGATTCTATTTTGGGCTGCGACTTGGGCTTCATCGCTTTTGTTACTGCGGTGGGCTGATACTTTGGTATCTTCTTCCTTGTATGCGTTCGCATTTCGCGCATTTAGCGAAGCGATGTTTGAGCTTATGGTATTCATTTGCACTCCTTTGTATTTAGCATTGTTTGCTTAATATTTATGTGTATGTGGGCTATATCGGTAGAAAATCCAAAAGATTTAAGCCAGCTATTTTTATTTTTTGATGGCTTTATTCATCTCTTTGGCAAAACTTTCCACGCTTGTCGCACCTTTTGACCCGCTATCTTGAAAAAGCGAGACATTGGGATTTACCCGATAAGTAAAAAACCCAACAAACACCATAACATAGCAAAACAAAAAAAAGCATAGCGTTGGGAAAATCCAAGTTTTCACATCCATTTTGTAACCCTTTAAGTAAGAAATAAAGTGAAGTAAAGAAATGCCCCGCTATAATATAACGCAAGATACGCACACAAGGGCAAGCAAACGCTATCAACACACAAGCGATGCCCACACTCACGCGATAATCTCGCCTTACGAGGCACGATTATATAACAAAATCGGCAAAAGATGGATATTTTTTGCGTATTTTTACGCGCTTTTGTGCAAATATTTGCATATTTTGCTACATTTTATGGATTTTTACACTATTTGCGAGTGATTTAACCTATGCTATTTTAAATGCTTTTATACGGATTTTGGCAATGCTTCATACAAAAACTTGTAGCGATAAACTTACCAAAATCTAGTTAAAAAATTTTTAGCTTGAAATGGTTTTTTTGAAGTATTTGCTATAAATGTGCTAGCATTTTATGCGGTTTTGTATTTGTTATGTGATTTATTATGGATTGCAAGATTATCTTAAAATATCCTCACAAAGTCCGCACAAATAAACATAATGTCAATGTGAAAAAGGCATAAAAAGTGTCAAAAGATTTAGTTGATTTTACTTACGCATTTATTTTTCTAAGCACTAAGACGCGCAAAGAAATCGCTCCATTTGAAGCGATTTTGTGCGCTCTTGCTAAGCAACACGATTTGGATTTTGCTAGCGTGTTTTGCCATAATCTGCATACAATCAAATCAAATGAAATGTATTTTTTTGTCCGCCCATCTATAAAATCCACCTCTGCTACAAATCCCATAAATCCCACAAAATCCACCTCCATAGAATCCACAAAATCTAACCAGAATCTAATCATAGATTTTGCAAATGCCATAAGTGAGAATCTACCTTTGAGTATGGATTTTGTATTTAGCGAGATAAAAAAAGCTAGCGAGCTAAAACAAGATATGCCAAACATATTGCCAAAAAGATTTTCTAGCACCTTGCCAGCCTCCCTAAAAAACATAAAACCTATCCCAACTGTGCTACAAACAAACGAACTTTTGAATGCATTTGAAACAGCTTGTAACGCTAAATCTAGCGCAAATAACTCCTCGCTAAATTTAGCATTAAATCCATTTTTTGCAAAGATAAACATAAATAATCAAACAATAGATTTTGCAAAAAATGATAAAAAATCTAGCGAAATACTTTTAGAGATTTTGCGTTTGAGCGAGGATTTAGCACAGGGGAAAACTCTGTATATACGAACTACAAGGGGGGATATGCTTTTAAGCACAAAAGAAAAAACCCCTTTTGTAATGTTTTTTGAGCTAGGCGCGGTGCAAAGCTATATGCGCGTGCATCAAGCACAAATTAGCCTGCTTGGGAGTTTTGAAAAGCCAAGTATGAAGCTATGTCCAAAAGAAGTGTTTGCAAACGAATTTTTCCCTAGTAAAAATGCCACAAACAAAGACATTGAGTGCATACTAGCATTTGAGCCACTTTTAGCATTGCTAGGCGTGGGGGCTAGATTAAATGGCGTAGAATTTGTGTTTATAAACCCTCTAAATACAAATGTGAGTAGCAAAGCGACAAAATCTAAATGCGATTCCCAAAAAAAATCCACACAAAAAGATTCTACCACCTCAAAATCTAAAAACGCAGAATCAATAATGCTAGATTCTACGCTCACATACGCTATCCCTCCTCATAAGCGCGTAGTATGCGACAAAAACGGCACATATATCGAGGATAAATACACTTCATTAAACCTTTTTTCAATCATTCGCAAGCATTATCCACAAGACATACAATCTAGCACAAATAATCCCCCAAATAGCACTGCCAAAGCACTCCACGCCTCTCAAATGCTTGTCATCTATCTCTCAAAATCCAAAAATAGCGCGATATGGGTGTATCAACAAAATCTAGTAGATTCTACCCAACATAAAAACAAACCGCAAAACAAAGAAGCACGCGCACAAAGCAAGCCACAAAACGATACATTTAGCGAGATTTTGCATATCGATTTTCCTACAAATCCAAATGAGATTTTAGCGCGTCTCGCCACATACAAAAACGGCGATAAACTAATCGCAAATTTTAAAGCACATTTTGGTGCAAAATCATTGGATTTTAGCAACCCCATAAACGATGCCACAAACATTATTGCAAACAATATCAACGACAATGCTAAACAAGATTCTAGCCAAAATCTAATCGCATTTTTTGCCACTATCGGCAAGGTATTGGGGTATTGTCATAAACAATCTAGCACGAAAGAGGGCATAGAATCGGTGCTAAATAATGCCAAATTGTTTTTGCGGGATAAAGGTCCTCGTATCGACTATAAAACGATAAAAAATCAACAATGTAGATTAGAGCTAGATATGCCAAAAATCTTGCGAAGTGCGATGAGTTTCGCGCTAGCGGGCGTGGATAGCGCGACTTTGTGCTATGGGGTGGTGGATTCTTTGTGCGAATTTGTAGGGGGGCTAGCTAGAGATATGTCTCAAAACTACGCCATTAGCAAAATCTTTTTATGTGGCGATATGCTAACAGAATCAATATTTTTGGATAAAATCTTGCATTACATTCCAAAAGATTTAGAGATTATCTTGCCAGAAGATGGCTTTGTCGATACGATATAAAGCCACAAAATGCCAAAACAAAACACAACAAAAAGGATAAATTATGCAATGTGAAATGCTTTTTTCTAAAATCCACCGCGCAACACTAAGCGAGGCAAATATCAACTATGTAGGTTCGATTACGATTGATTCTGCGCTGTGCGAGGAGGCGGGACTGCTAGAGGGTATGAAAGTTGATGTGGTAAATGTCAATAATGGCGAGCGATTAAGCACTTATGTGATAAAAGGAGAGGCACATAGTGGCACAATATGCCTAAATGGCGCAGCCGCACGAAAGGCAAGCATAGGCGATATAATCATCATCATTTCTTATGTGAGTATGGACTATGAGCGAGCAAAAAGCCATAAGCCAAAAGTCGTATTTGTCGATAGTAAAAACCACATAACAAAGGTAGAATCTCATATTGATTCTTATCCAAATGAGTGATTGATAACATACAAAAATGCACATACAAAGCTAGCAAAAGCAAGTAATAGAATTTGATTTTTTAGATACAATACACACTTGAGGTATTTATGAGTAAAAAAGACGGCGTGAAAGCAAATATAAATGTCTATTGCCCTAATGGTGCTACTTATATCGGCGTTATTTTTAGTTTTGACATATCTTTTTATCCACTTATAAAGCATAGTTAGCGTTTCGTGCAAAATGCACAAAATTTGATTAAATAAAGGACAACAATGTTTGATATGAAAAATCTAAGCCAAATGTTAGGCGGAATGCAAGAGCAAATGCAAGAAATGGAGCAAAAAAGCAAAGAAACTATTATGACTGCAAAAAGTGGTGGAGGATTGCTTAGCGTGAGTATCAATGGTGCGGGCGAAGTGGTGGATATACTCATAGATGATAGCCTACTTGAAGATAAAGAATCATTGCAGATTTTGCTTATCTCCGCGCTAAATGATGCGTATAAAAATGTTGAGGAAAATCGCAAATCACTAGCATTAGGAATGCTAGGCAAGATAAATCCTTTCTAAAATCTAGCCAAATCTACTAAGTCGCTGTTTTATCACCATTGACAAAAAACTTCACGCAAAATCTACAAACACCAAAAAACAAAACGGAGCTAAAAAGTGCAAAAACTAATCATCATTGATACTTTTGGATTCTTTTTTCGCAATTTTTACGCGCTCCCGCCATTGCGAAATAAAGATGGATTCCCCACAGGGCTTCTTATGGGGTTTGCAAATCTCATAATGAAACTACACAAAAATAATGAGGGGGATTTTATCGTTTTTGCATTGGAGGGCGAGGGGGTAAATAAGCGCAAAGAAATGTATGCCAACTACAAAGCAAACCGCGCAAAAGCCCCTGAAGATTTAATCTTGCAACTCCCAATCGCCATAGAATGGATAGAAAAAATGGGCTTTGTAAATCTATCTATCAAAGGCTATGAAGCCGATGATATTATCGCCTCTCTTGCCACACTTGCCGAGCGCAAAGGCATACACACGCAAATCATAAGCCACGACAAAGATTTATATCAACTAATAAATGAGCATATTTACTTGCTAGACCCTGTAAAAAATAAAGAAATCCACGATGAAGAATGCTTTGAAAAATTTGGCGTGTATCCCAAAAATTTTATTGATTATCAAAGTTTGGTAGGCGATAGTAGCGATAATGTCCCGGGCATAAAAGGCATCGGCGCAAAAACTGCCTCAAAGCTAATAGAGCGATTTGAAAAGCTAGAGCATATCTATGAAAACATAGAATCTATCGCTGAAGTGGTGGGAGCAAGGCTAGCAGGCGTGATAAAAGATAGCAAAGATTCTGCATTTTTAAGCAAAAAACTTGTTAGCTTAGAGAGGGGATTATTTAGTGAGTTTGACTTCTCAAAATCGCTAATGCCACCTAAAAATCCGCTTAGCAAAATCTTAGATGAGATGAAAAAATATGAGTTTGCCAAAATCGTCCAGCGACTAAGCAATGAAAAAATAAATGTGCCTTTTAGCCAAATCATCGCACAGGATAATCTAGCAAAAAATGAGGCAAAAAAAGGGCTAGGCGGACTTGAAGTAGAATCTACAACAACAATCCACGCCATACAAGATGGGCAAACAAAGCAAACTAAAAATGTTAGTTTAGATTTTGGAAGTTTTGGTTATATCAAAGAATCTAGCCTAAAATCTAAGATAGATGAACATCTAGCGACTTCGCCATTTCACTTCAAAGCAAAAAAAATAGAATCCTTTGCAGAGCTAGAAAATATACTAGATTCTATCCCGCAAGATTGTTTAATTGCGTATGATTGCGAGACTACCGCGCTTGATACCAAAGAAGCAAATATCGTAGGGTTTAGCTTTTGTGCTGATGGGGTAAATGCCTATTATGTCCCCATAGCCCATAGCTATCTAGGCGTAGAATCCCAGCTAAGCATAGATGAGGCAAAAAAAGCAATCCAAAAGATTTTTACACACTCACTAATTGGACATAACCTCAAATACGATTTAAAAATCGCTCAAAATCTAGGAATCCACTACGACTATGAAAAGGGGCGAATCTATGATTCTATGCTGCTTGCGTGGCTTTTTGATAGCGTTAGCAAAGTAGGGCTAGATGAGCAGATGAAAAAATGGTTTAATTACCTTATGATAAGTTTTGGCGAGGTTGTAGGCAAGCTAGATGATTTCTCCCAAGTCCTAATCCCAAATGCCACCAAATACGCCGCTGAAGATGCTGCCGCTAGTTTTAGACTATTTTTTCGGCTAAAATATGAGCTAGATTCTAGGGGATTATCATATATGTTTGATTTAGCGCAACGCTTAGAGTTTCCTTTTATCAAAGTGCTACTTGCGATGGAAGAAGAAGGCATAGCCATTGATTGTGTGCATTTTAGGGATTTGCAAGAGAAATTTGCAAAAGAAATCTCTCACATCGAGCAAGAGATTTTCTCTCTTTGTGGCAGTGTGTTTAATCTAAACTCCCCAAAACAGCTTGCTTCTATGCTATTTGACACGCTAAAACTAAAAGCACAAAGACAAATCAAAGGCGGATATAGCACTGATGAGAAAACCTTGCAAACTTTGCTAGATTCTCACCCCGTAGTCGCTAAAATCCTAGAATATAGAGAGCTAGCCAAACTAAAAGGCACTTATGTCGAGCCTATGCTAAAACTCCAAAAAAACCACAAAATCTACACTTCATTTTTGCAAACAGGCACAGCCACAGGCAGACTTAGCTCAAAATCGCCCAATCTACAAAATATCCCCGTGCGAAGTGAGCAGGGCAGGCTTATCCGCGCAGGATTTTGCGCTAGCGATGATTCTAAGATACTGCTATCAATTGATTATTCACAAATCGAGCTTAGACTTTTAGCACATTTTTCCAAAGACCCTGTGCTTTTAGAAGCGTTTGCAAATGATTTAGACATTCACTTACAAACCGCAAAAATCATATTTGGCGAGAGTGGCGCAGAGCAAAAGCGCAATGTCGCAAAAAGTATCAACTTTGGGCTTATCTATGGAATGGGCGCAAACAAACTATCCCAAACACTAAAAATTTCATTTAAAGAAGCAAAAAGCTACATTCAAGGATATTTTCTCTCTTTCCCCACGGTCAAAGATTTTTTAAGCGCAAAAGAAGAAGAGATTTTGCAAAAAGGCTATGCAGAGACTTTGCTAGGACATAGGAGGTATTTTAATTTTTCAAATGCCACAGAATTTATGAGGGCAAATTTTTTGCGCGAGGGAATCAACTCGATTTTTCAAGGCAGTGCAGCAGATATAATCAAACTAGCAATGCTAAAAATCCACACTCTTTTGCAAGAAAAACATAGCGGTATAAAAATGCTTTTGCAAGTGCATGATGAGCTAATCTTTGAGCTAGATAGGGAGGGAGCAGAGCAAAAAGCAAAAGAGCTAACTAGCATAATGGATAATATCTACACGCTAAATGTCCCACTAAAATCAAGCTACGCGCTAGGCAAGACTTGGGCAGAGCTAAAATAAGCCAACGCAAAAAGAATCTATATCATAAAGAATATTGGCAAGTTAAAAACACTAAATGGATTTTATGCTATAATCCCCAGATTGCTTTTGGTATATGATTTTGGGGTAGTAGTGGAGTTTGTGATAAAGAGTTTGTAATAAAAACAAAAAAGAGCAAAAAGGATAAAATATGGCAAAAAAACCTATGAGTGTATTTGTGATTTTAGGGCTTGGATATGCAGCATTAGTAGCGATAATGTTGCTTGTGTGTATCTATGCGATAATACAAATCGGCTCTATTAGAGACAAACTCACAGAAATCAACGAAGTAAATTCTGTAAAACAACGCATTGCGATTGATTTTCGTGGGAGTGTGCATGATGAATCTATCGAAGTGCGAGATGTGGTGCTAACAGATATAAATGACACCGCCACGCTAAACAAACTAAACCGCTCCATCTCACAGCTACAAGACAAATACGAAAATGCACGAGATAGAATGAAAAACACTTTTGAAAACAAAAAAGATGGGCTTGGCAAGGTAGAAAAAGAGATTTTAGGACGCATAGATGATATAGATTCACGCGCACGCCCCATCATCGCACAAATCCTTGAAGCAAAAAAATCTGGCGATGATATAGCCTCTATAAATGCGCTAAACAAAGCTCGCCCGCTGTTTGTAGAATGGCTTGCTACCATCAATGAATTTATTGATTTAGAAGAGAGCAAAAATCAAGCTGTTACCCCTGTGGTGCAAAATGCCGTAGCAGTATTTCGAGGGGTGTTTATCATCAGTGCGATTTTAGCCATAGTCGCTAGCGTGCTTATCGTGTGGTTTATCATAGGCTATCTTGTGAGGTTGCTAGGCGGAGAGCCAAGCGTGGCTTCACGCAGTGTGAAACTTATCGCAGGCGGGGATTTGAGCGAAAATCTATCTAACAACATAGGTATGCTAGGCGAAATCGCCGCTATGCAAGAGAGACTAAAAAAAATCGTAGGCGAGATTTTGTTCTCTGCAAATGATATTTTTAAAAATACCCAACTTGTCGCAAGTGCTAGCTCGGATTCTCAAAAAGCCTCTATCACGCAAAGCGAAACGGCTAGAAACTCTGCAAAACAAATCGTAGAAATCTCTGAAGGCATAGCCCAAATCGCTCAAATCGCCAAACAAACAGAGGAAAACTCCGAAAAAACCCTAGCCCTATCTCGCAAAGGACAAGAGGCGATGACAGATACCCAAGAGACCGTAGAAGCCGTTACACAAATGGTAATCTCTTCTGCAAATCAAATCCTAGAGCTAGAAAAACAATCTAGCGAAGTAGGCTCATCAGCCTCTCTCATCGCAGAAATCGCCGACCAAACAAACCTGCTAGCTCTAAATGCAGCTATTGAAGCAGCTAGAGCAGGTGAGCACGGCAGAGGCTTTGCCGTAGTCGCAGATGAAGTGCGAAAGCTAGCAGAGCGCACAAGCGGTGCTACTTCGCAGATTTCAGCGATGATTTCACATATCAGTCAAGAAATCCAAACCGTAGCCCAAGCGATGAATCAAGCTGTCCCACAGGCACAAAAAAGTATCGAGCTAGCCACGCAAACCGCTTCTGTGCTAGATGAGATAAAAGAGCAAGCGACAGATTCTCTAGCAAAGGCAAAAGATGTCAGCGATTCTTCAAGACATCAAGATGAAAGCGTGAAACATATCCGCGAAGAAATGGACGAAATGGTGCAAATTTCACGCAATACCACAGAACTTATGAATAAAACTTCTAGAGCAGTAACGGATTTGGAAAATATCTCTACAAAACTCAAAGAAAATATTGGATTTTTCAAAGTGTCTTAACAAATGCTTTTGCAAAATCGATGCTAGATTTTGCTTTCTTAATAATGTGTAGCAACATTGCAAAATCTAGCTAAAACCTTAAACTAAATCATTGTTACAAACAAAACACAAACGAAGCAAACCTCATTTATATTTTTTGCCACAAAAGCCAACATTACAAAATAGGACATTTATGTTAAAGATTATAAAACATAATCTAAGTGTATATTTTATGGTGCTTGCAAGTTTAGATTTTGCGCTTGTGGGGGCTTGTGCAAAGATTTTAAGTAGTGAGGGGCTACCTAGCATTGAAGTGGTATTTTTTAGAAACCTAATCGCAGCTATGTATCTTTATTATCTTTTCAAAAAATCCACGCTTAAATCAAAAGAGGGCGGGCATTTTGGGCTTTTGGTATTTCGCGGGGTATCAGGTGTGCTATCGCTTTATTTATTGTTTTACAATATTGAGCATATCACGCTTGGCGGGGCGTATTCTTTCCAAAAAACCGCGCCTATTTTTACCACACTTATTGCTTTTTTTGTATTTAGAGAGAGTATAGGATTTAGAGGCTGGCTTGCGGTGTTGGTTGGTTTTTGTGGTGTGTTGCTTGTGGCACAGCCTTTTGCAAGCGAAGAGTTTCACACAGGATTTGACACAAAAAATTGTCTTTTAGGCGTGCTGTGTGGATTTTTTTCCGCTATGTCTGTGGTGAGTGCGCGCAAACTTAGACATTTTTATACTACGGAGAAAATCGCGCTATCATTTATGGCAGTTGGCACACTTGTGCCACTAGCTTCAATGATGATTGGCAAATTTTACGCTCCAAAAGAGCTAGATTTTATCATCTGTGAGTTTAACCTGCCAAATCTAAAATCTATGATTTTTATCGTTGTTATGGGCATTTTAGGTGCATTGTATCAAATCCATTTGACAAAATCCTATGGCATAGCAAAAAAAGCTGGAATCGTAGCAGGCGTTAGCTATCTTGATGTGGTATTTTCACTCATTTTAGGGCTTTTTTTGGGGGATAGTTTTCCTAGTGCTATGGTGTTTATGGGGATTTTAGGCATCATTAGTAGCGGGATTATATTGGTGCTTAGCAAAATCTAATGATTTTCTTTTATAAAGTAAAATGTGAAACCAAACAAATTTATGTAAAAACACATAAGGTTAGCTATGTTAAAAGTCATCAAACACAATCTTGGCGTATATTTTATGGTGCTTGCTTGTTTAGATTTTGCGCTTGTGGGGGCATGTGCAAAGATTTTAAGTAGCGAGGGATTGCCTAGCATTGAAGTGATGTTTTTTCGCAATATCATAGGCGTAGCCTTTATGTTATACTTGCTTAGCAAAGTCAAAATCCACAAAGAAGGCGGGCATTTTTGGCTATTATTTTTTCGCGGACTTACAGGGGCGATTTCGCTATATTTGTTTTTTTACAATGTCTCTAGCATATCGCTTAGCGGGGCATTTGCTTTTCAAAAAACCTCGCCTATTTTTATCACACTTATCGCACTTTTTGTATTTGGCGAGAGAGTGGGGCTAAAGGGGTGGATAGGCATTTTTATCGCTTTTGGTGGAGTTTTGCTTGTCTCACAGCCTTTTACACACCCTGATATGCACACAGGCTTTGATTTAAAAAACTCTATTATAGGCGTTATAAGCGGATTTTTTGCGGCGTTAGCATTAGTGAGTGTGCGCAAATTGCGCAAATTTTATCCTACGGAATATGTGGCATTTTCATTTATTTTTTTGGGAGCTTTATTGCCACTTATCTCAATGATAGTCGCAGAATTTTACGCTCCAAAGGAGCTAGATTTTATGCTTGCGCCATTTGTGATGCCAAGCCTAAAAGCGTGGATTTTTATCATCATTATGGGAGCTGTGGGGACAATCTATCAAATCCACACGACAAAATCCTATGGTGTGGCAAAAAAAGCTGGAATCGTAGCTGGCGTTAGCTACCTTGATGTCGTGTTTTCGTTTATTTTAGGGCTTTTTTTGGGAGATAGTTTTCCTAGTGCTATGGTGTTTATAGGGATTTTAGGCATTATATTAGGCGGACTTATCCTTGTTTATCGCAAAGACTAAGATTTTTATGCAAGATTTTGTAACATAGATTTTGCTAATATCTAAAAAACGGAGTAATGCTATGTATTATATCATCGCTTTATGTATGGGCGTGGCTATCGCTACTCAAGCCCCGATAAATGCTGCCCTTGCTCGCTATTTGCAAAGCACTTCTTTTATCTCGCTTCAGCTTGGTTCTATTGTATCTGCGCTTATTTCTTTTGGGATTGGGACGATTTGTCTAGGCTTAGTGGCGTATTTTAGCGGTGCGCTAAATGCAGAAATCATAAAATCTATCCCACAGCAGATGTTCTCTCATCAGTGGTGGAAATTTTTAGGTGGTGTGCTAGGCGCGTTTTTTGTTTTTGGCACGATTTTGCTAGCTCCTAAAATCGGGCTATTAAATATGTTTTTGCTAGCCCTTGTGGGACAGCTTATCACAAGTTTGGTGCTTGATTATTTGGGTGTATTTGGGCTAGTAGCAAAACCCATCTCGTGGCAAAAGATACTAGGGCTAGGCATAATCTTAGCTGGGCTTTTGGTATTTTTTTCAAAAGAACTACAAAAAAGCTAAAATCTTTAAGATTTTGCTTTTTGTAATCCATACTTTTTGCACGCAGATTTTATAAATCCTCTTTATATCAAAGATTTTGTGCTTTATATTTTAAATCCTAATAATCTGGCTTTGGAGTTTTTAGCGTGCTAGGTGGTAAGATAGGCTGAATGATATTAGGATATTTTCCATTCAAAGATTCAAAAAACTTCTCTATTTTCATTGCTTCATCATCATCGATGACTTTGCCTAGCTGGATTTCGCCCATTGTCTTTATAGCATCTTTTATTTCCCAATACTGCCCATTATGATAATACGGCGCAGTATGCAGGATATTTCTCAAAGTTGGGACTTTGACTTCGCCATCTTTGTTGCCTTTAAATCCACCTATGTGGGCAAACTCATAAGGCTTTTTGACTTGAAAAGGCTGCATAGAGCCACCTAGATTTATGCCTTTGTGGCAAGTGGTGCAACCTTTTTCGATAAAAAGGCTTAAACCCTCTTGCTCTTGCAAACTTAGTGCTTTGACATTCCCGCGCAAAAAATCATCATACCTGCTAGGCGTATTTAGCGTCATTTCAAATAGCGCAATCGTATCTGCGATTAGCTTAAAATCTATGACGACATTATTGCCATAGGCGGCTTGAAACTCTTTGACATAAGCTGGGATAGATTTTATCGTGGCGATGATGTCTCGCTCCGTATTTGCCATTTCTACGGGATTTTTTAGTGGTTGTTGGGCTTGATGGGCTAAATCTTTCACTCTTCCATCCCAAAAATGCACGCGATTAAAAAGGGTATTAAAAACAGAGGGGGAGTTTAGGTGTTGGGGGTTTGACTGCCATTTATGCCCGATAGCAGCGGGCAAAACCTCTGCCCCGCCTAGCCCTAGATTGTGGCAACTAGCACAGGAAATATTGCCCGAGCGGGATAATCTTGGCTCAAAAAAAAGCTTTTTGCCTAGCTCTATTTGAGTGGGCGTCATTTTGGGAGAATAGTTTTTGATAATGCCTTGCTTTTCGATATTTAGTCGCTGATAGTCTTCTAAATCTTTGCCTTGAGGCATAGGGATTAGCCCTGCATCTTTTGCCTCTTCGATAAGTTCTCTAGGAGTTTGTGCTTGAAGCGCAAAACCTACAAATCCTACACACAAAATCACCACAAAAGATTTTCCAAAAAGTCGTGCAAATAGCTTTGAAAACGGCTTTACAAATGTTTTTACAAAAGTATTTGCGTAAAAAAAACAAGCATAAAAAAAGGTTAGAAAAAGAGGGTAAAATCGCATTTTATCTCCTTTTGAGTTGGATTTGAAGTGGATTTGCAAGCGATAAAAAAGCCAAAATCTATCAATTATCAATTTTAGCTAAATTATGATAAAAAAGATTTAATTCATATTTATCTAGTATTAAAAATCCAAAAAATTTAGCAAAAAATACGCAAAAATTATGATATTTTATTTGTGATTTTGTAGCATAAATTTGTCAAAATATCTCATAAATAACCCCACCAAATCGCCTTAAATTATTGGCGTAAATTTATGCCACATTTTTTACAAAAAGCCCCCCTAAAACGCATAAAATCTACTAAGACAAAAGGATTATCGATGAGCTACACTCACTTACATTTACATACCGAATATTCACTCCTAGATGGCGCAAATAAACTAGAAGTCCTAGCAAAACGACTAAAAGAGCTAGGTATGACTTCTGTGGCGATGACTGATCACGGAAATATGTTTGGCGCGATTGATTTTTATACGAAAATGAAAAAATACGGCATAAACCCCATAATCGGTATGGAAGCCTACTTGCATAATAACGAAAATATAGGCGATAAAGCCACGCAACAGAGATTTCATCTATGTCTTTATGCCAAAAACGAAGTAGGCTATAAAAACCTAATGTATCTTAGCTCTCAAGCTTTTATCAATGGATTTTACTTCTATCCTAGAATCAACAAAAAGATTTTGCGTGAGCGAAGTGAAGGGCTTATATGCTCAAGTGCGTGTTTAGCTGGCGAAGTGGATTGGAATCTAAACCTAACCGAAAAAAATATAATTCGAGGCGCGGGAGGCTATGAAGCTGCAAAAGCTGCTGCGCTAGAATATAAAGATATTTTTGGGGAGGATTTTTATCTAGAAATAATGCGACACGGAATCTTAGAGCAAGAAAATATCGACACGCAGATTTTGCAAATCGCAAAAGAATGCGACATAAAAGTCATCGCCACAAATGACGCGCACTATGCCACAAAAGATGACGCGGATTTCCAAGAAATCATAATGTGTCTAGGAATGGGCACGACTATGAGCCAAAAGCGACTGCGCCATTCTGTCAAAGAATTTTATGTAAAATCCGCTAAAGAAATGGAGCGACTTTTTGCAGATATACCACAAGCCATAGCAAACACCCAAGAAATCGCAGAAAAATGCAAGGATTTCAAAATCGACTTAAAAGATGACAAAAACAACCCACCCACTCCACCGAGTTTTAAATTTACCAAAGAATATGCCAAAAAAGAGGGGCTAGATATTGATAATGACGAAGAGTATTTTAAATACAAAGCTCGCAAGGGCTTAGAAGAGCGACTAGCAAATATCCCACAAGAAAAACACCAAATCTATAAAGATAGACTAGAATATGAAATAGGCATCATTTCTTCGATGAAATTCCCCGGATATATGCTTATCGTATGGGATTTTATCAAATATGCCAAAGAGCAAGGTATCCCTGTGGGACCGGGCAGGGGAAGCGCAGCGGGTAGCTTAGTGGCGTTTTGCCTGCATATCACTGATATTGATCCGATAAAATACAATCTGCTTTTTGAGCGGTTTTTAAATCCTGAGCGGGTGAGTATGCCTGATATTGATACGGATTTTTGTCAGCGCAGACGCCAAGAAGTCATCAAGTATATGGTGGATAAATACGGCAAATACAATGTTGCCCAAGTCATCACTTTTAATAAAATGCTAGCAAAAGGCGTGATACGCGATGTCGCCCGCGTGCTAGATATGCCCTATAAAGAAGCAGATGAGTTTGCAAAACTAATCCCCGATGAGCTAGGAATCACGCTACAAGGCTATGAAAAAAATGGCGAGTTTAAAAAAGGTGCGTGGGAGCTAGAGCCAAAAATAAAAGCATTGGTAGAATCAAATCCCCTTGCCAAAAAAGTATGGGAAAACTCATTAAAAGTTGAAGGCTTTAATCGCAACGCAGGCAGGCACGCAGCGGCTATCGTGGTAGATAGCGAGCAAGAATTGTGGAATAAGATTCCGCTTTTTACCCTGCTAGATTCTCGCAATAAGAAAAAAAAGAAAAAATCAAAAGCACAAAGCGCAAATGAAAACGACAACGCAGAATCTAGCGCGCAAAATGTGGCAAACATAGATTCTAATGCGACAAATATGGATTCTACTCAAGAGCAAACTTCGCAAGACTCGCAAGAATCAAAGCCACAAGATAATGAACGAGTGATTGTTACGCAGTATTCGATGAAGTATTTAGAGCCTGTGGATTTGGTGAAATTTGACTTTTTGGGGCTAAAAAACTTAACGCAGATTGATGATACGCTAAAACTAATCAAAGAGCGATATGGCACAACCATAGATTTTACCCAAGTAGATGTCAATGACAAAAAAGTATATGAGCTTATCCAAAGTGGCGATACGCTAGGAGTTTTTCAAATAGAATCTGGAATGTTTCAAGGACTCTCTCGCAGGCTAAAGCCTAGCAATTTTGAGGATATTATCGCCATTATCGCGCTAGGGCGACCCGGACCTATGGAATCAGGTATGGTAGATGATTTTATCGACCGCAAGCACGGACTAAAAAAAGTAACTTATATGTTTGAGGTGCTAAAGCCGATTTTGGAGGCGACTTATGGGACGATAGTCTATCAAGAGCAAGTAATGCAAATCGTGCAAGTTATCGGTGGATTTTCTCTTGGCGAAGCAGACTTAATCCGCCGTGCTATGGGGAAAAAAGATGAACAAATTATGGCAGATAACAAGGATAAATTTGTCAAAGGTGCGATAAAAAATGGACACGATGGCACAAAGGCAAGTGAATTATGGGAGCTAATTGTTAAATTTGCAGGCTATGGGTTTAATAAATCTCACTCTGCAGCCTATGCGATGCTGACATTTCAAACCGCGTATCTAAAAACTTATTATAAGCACGAGTTTATGGCTGCCCAGCTTACAGTAGAATCTGACAAAATCACAAAAGTAGCAAAATATATCCAAGAAACGCGCAATATGAACTTAGAAGTCTTGCCTCCACATGTCAATCTTTCCGTAGAGTTTTTTGGTGTGGCAGATGTAGCGCAATCTAATGAGCTAGATTCTAGCACAATAGAATCTAATGAGGATAAGTCTAACCAAACAGATTCTAGCGCGACACAATCTAGCACCAAAAAA
The DNA here is from genome assembly GCF_053654515.1 of Helicobacter sp. T3_23-1059. NCBI lineage: Bacteria > Pseudomonadati > Campylobacterota > Epsilonproteobacteria > Campylobacterales > Helicobacteraceae > Helicobacter > Helicobacter sp. T3_23-1059. The sequence goes on from NZ_JBSIUV010000016.1 coordinate 23,626, forward strand.
ATCGTATTTGGACTTGGGGCGATAAAGGGCGTGGGCAAAGATGTCATAAGTGATATTATTGAGACGCGCAAAATCGGAGGCAAGTTTAAAAACTTGCAGGATTTTGTGCAACGAGTGGATTTCACAAGGCTAAATAAACGCTCCTTAGAGCCACTGATAAAATCAGGTAGCTTGGATAATCTAGGGTTTAGCCGAGCGTGTATGATGAAGCATATTGACACGATTTGTGAAATCGGTCGCAACAAACAAAAATTAGAAGAAACCATTGGAGATTCTCTTTTTAGCGATTCAAAAGAGGAGCTATCTGAAGTCATATTTGATTTTAGGGACATAAAAGAGTTTGATACAAAAACAATGCTTGAATACGAGTATGAGAGCTTAGGAATCTATATCACAGGACACCCCCTAGATGAATACGCAAAAGAAATCAAATCCATCAAAAGCGTGGTGGGAATCGATAAAATCGAAGAGCTAAAAGTCGGCTCAAATGTCTTGCTTATCGTAAAAGTGATGAGCATAGCAAAAAAAGTAGGCAAAAAAAGTGGTAAGGTTTATGGAAGTTTGAAAGTGATTGATTTGCACGGCGAGCTAGAAATCACTATCTTTGAGCAAACGCTTCTAAAGCTAGATATGATGGATTTAAATAAACCTGTGGTGCTAAAGGGCAGAATCGATGAGCGCGAGGAAGAAAACGAAGTGCGCGTGTTTGACATATTGCCATTTGAGGAGGCAAAAAAACAACGCGTGCGCATAGAATACAAAGCTAAAAATATAGAAAATTATGACAATCAAGATGTGATTCCAGCGGGCATAAAAGAAGTGGGATTTGGGCATGGCTGTCCGCTAGGACTTGTGCTAAATACGAGCATACAGCCAAAGCAACTAGAAAAAATCTCTAGCTTAGCAAAATCAAACGCAGGAGCGCGAGAGCTACATATCATCATCAAAGAGGAGGGGAGGCAATATGTGTTTAAAAGTCATTTTTTGGTAAGCGATAGTATCAAAGATGAGGTTTTAGCTGTGGAGGAGCTAGATGGATTAGCGTGGCTTGATTTGGCGTAAAATCACTTATAAAATCAGTTTATGAAAATCCATTTGCTAAATTTTGATTTTGCAAAACTTCGACTTATCATAATTCATTTGCCAAAATCGATTTTTTAAAACTTCAATTTGTAAGGGAGGATTTTGGTTTAAAAAAAAACACAAAAAAAGCCAAAAAGGATTTTAGCTTTTGTGAGTTTTATTTATGTGGAATGTCTCTTGCTTTTTAGCGACATAAAAGCGCAAATAACTTTTTGCAAAAAGCATTGTTTGCACAAAGTTTTAAAAGTTGCTTTGAAAGCGGGTTTTAACGACAAATAAAAAACGCAAATAAACAAAAAGGAGTTTTTATGTCTGTGATTGTTGCTTTGTATGCCTTGCCAATCGTGGTAATCGGCTATATGCTGCATAAAGAAGTGGAGAAAAATCGCTACGCTGTGCGAAAACAAATAAAAGATATGCAATTCAAAAAAAGCCTGCATTCATTAAGCAGTTTGCAAAATCCTAATAGCGTAACAAATCGCATAAAAAATATGGATAGTTTGCATAGTTTGGAAGAGTTGGAGAGTTTGACAAGTTTGCAAAATATGCAAAATTTAGATTCTAAAAGCCCTGCCCAAAAAAGCGCGTAATCAAAAATCGCAAAATCATTTTGTAGCACATTTTTAGCCCAAAATCGCACGATTTGATTGTTGTCGCGCAACTTTATTTGCAAAACTTTATGTTGCAGTGTTTTTGCAGTATATTTGTAGTGTTTTGCCTCGTGTATTTGCCGTGTTTTTGCAGTGTTTTTGCAATAAAAAATCTAAAAAAATATGGTTTGTCATTTTTGCAGGTTTTTATGGAGTTTTTATGGGCTTTGCAAGGTTTTAGATTTTGCTTCTTTTAGCAAAATCTACCAAATACGATTCTAATGCTCCGCATACTTGCGACCAATCGCCATTCCTCCCTTGAGCTAGCACTTCCCCGCCACATAGCCCGCTAAAGTTTGCTTTGCTATCTTGTGCTTCTTTTTGCAAGGTGATATTTTTGCCTATCTCTTCCCACCGCCAATCATATCTTTTGTGCGCTATGACTAAGCAAGGCACTCCTAGCGCGATAGCTAGATGCGCAGGCGCAGAATCAATGCTTACGATTATATCAAGCCCGCTCATCACTTTTGCCGTGTCTAAAAAACTATGCAAATCATAAAATTTTATGTTGTGATTGTTGTTATTTTTATGTAGATTTGTGTTTAAGGCATTGTTTTTGATTTGTGCCATATTTGTTTTTGCGTGGTTTTGTAGCAGGGATTCTGGCTGTAAGCAATGTAGCTCTATTGTTGTGTTTTTTGTGAAATGTTGTTGCAAATTATGCTGTGTATCGTTGCTTAGCAAATGTTGCACGCGCAAAAGAGAGGGCAATATAAAATCTAGTGGGATAGATTTGTCTTTAGCATTTGAAGAGCCTGAAGTGGAGGCAAAGAAAAAACCGATTTTAAAAGCTTCATTTGCTTCATTTGCTTGATTTGTGTCATTTGCACTATTTACACCATTTGTAAAATGCGCGGAGTTAAAATCCTTATTATCTGTGCTTTTTGGCAAATATTCACTCACAAAATCTCCGCATGTAAAATCACTACTTACAAAATCATTGTTTGCAAACCCCCTAGCTTTGTTGCCTAGATAGCCTGCTAGATAGCTTTCATTTTGACTAAAATCTTGCAGAGATTTTACCTCCAAAATATATGCCAAACTCATCGCACTCACGCAATAATCAAACTCACAAAAATCCCTCTCTACGACATTGTAGCGCAGTCTAAAAAGTCCTTTTAGCTCATCGCGCACGCATAGATACACCCTGCATTCGCACACGCATTTCAAAGCATCAATAAATCGCCCAAACATTATCATATCGCCAAACCCCTGCTCGCTAAAAATCAGCACTTTTTTGCCTTTTAGCATTGTTTGGAGTTGGTTTGGGTCGCCACTTAAGCTATGCAAATATTTGCTTGAAGCAAAAAAATCTGCATTAAACACATCAGCTTTTTCTAATGCTAATCGCTCCTCATATAGCTTAAATCCAAGCGAAAAATTTTGCAAACTAAGTGCTAAATGCGCATAATTTATCGCGCAAAGCGGATTTGCATCTAGGCAATACGCACAGCCATACAGATAAAATGAAAGCATATTAAACCCTGCGTATCGTGCGGTGTTTGCGTAGTTGAAATAAAATTGTGAAATATGCTTTTGTGGCGTGCTAGATTCTTGTATATGGCTTTTGTAGGTGGCGATTTTTTCTAGCGTGGCTTCATCAAACTGCTGAATGGAGCTAATATGTTTTTGCGTGCGTTTTTTTGGCATATTTGGCAAAATATTGCTACGAAAATACGAATCTAGCGCGTCTTTGTCAAACTCTTTTCCCTCCATACTTAAAGGCAAAAATCCACACTCTTTAGCAAAGCCAGATTCTAGCTCTGCATAGATTTCACACGCCTTTTTGCCCTCATCGATTTGGTTGTATAAAAATGCTAGATTTAGTTTGGCATTTAGCGTGCCACATACTTGATATAGCGCGATAGCTTCGCTGTATTCACTATCTTTGGCGTGCAAATTCGCTAGATTGTATATGGCGTCTTTATCATTTGGATTTAGCTCTATGGCGACTTTGTATGCTTGCTTTGCTTGGGCTAGCAAGAGATTAGATTTTGGGTCTGGCTTTACTTGTGGCTCGTAGGGGTTTATGAAATATTGCGGATTTGTAAGCGTCTCTAGCGAGATAGAATCACTCATATCATTTGCAGGGTTATTTTTTTGTTTGTTTTCTTTTTTATTGCTTGACATTGTTAGATTTTGCGCGCTTTTTCTGTTTTGGGAAGTGGTTAGATTTTGTAAATTTTTCATTGTTGGGGAGTTGCTTGCTTGCATTAGTTTTTGTGCGTTTAGGCTCTCTGCTTGCGTGGTTAGCGCACGCGCAAGGTTATAATACACATCGCCATTTTGGCAAGGCACAAATGAGCTTAAAATTTCAATCGCAGCTAGCGCGTTGCCATTTTGTCGCAAAATCTCCGCTAGATTAAACGCGATTTTTTCATCATTTGGAGCTAGGGTTAGGGCGATTTGGAGGGATTCTATGGCGCGTGGGATATTTGCTAGATAATAAAGACTCATACCGCATACAAACCACACTTGCGGTGCGCTAGGATTTTCGCTCAAAAACGCCGTGCAAAGCGCAATCGTGCGATTGTAATCCGTAGCTTCAAACGCGCTTATAATCTCGCTTGGGATAGCGTTTTGCAGATTCTGCAGTTTTTTTGGTGTGGTAGAATCTATTTTTTTGCTGTTTGTGTCGTTTGGGGCTGTGTGATTTGGGCGGTTTGATTTTATGTTTGTGGTAGATTTTGCGTTTTTTGGTTTGACTAGATTGGTAGCAATGTCTTTAGCAGGATTGGTAGGTGGTTTATTTTTGGAGTTTTTTTTGGTAGATTTTTTTTGCGATTGTGGAGTAAGGCTATGTGGAGATGGACTATGCGTAGCTAGATTTTCTTTCATCTGCACTTCTTGCGTTGGTGGCTTTCATATTTTGTTATTTAGATTTTGTTTTATCGTTTGGGGTTTTTCGCTATTTTAGCGTGGCTAAACCCCGCTTTGTGAAATTGTCGCTATTTTTGTGTCTTGCGATATTCTAAAATCATCGCATATACTTCATCTTTTAGTCGAAGTTTTTGCTTTTTTAGCACATCTATTTCGGTATTTGATAGCGGCTCTAAGCCATTTTCGGCATTTTGGATTTTTTGGTCTAAGTCATTATGCTCATCAAAAATCTTTTCAAAATGTGCATCGCTGGTTTTTAGCTTGCTGATTTCTTCGCGGTATTCGTGGAACATTTGGACTCCTTTTTGGGTTTTGCTTTTTTGCGCTTTTGTCTTTTTTGGTTTGCCACTTTTGATAAAATCATTTACAAAATCTTACAAAAGCACTAAGACAAGCATTTTACAAAAATTTTGTTAAGTTTGTCCTTAGATTCTGCCATCTCTTTGCAAAACTCGTAATAAAAAACGCAAAATCGTATAAAAATAAAAAAATTACCAAAAAATAACCTAAAAAATGCCTATGCAAAATTAAAGTGTTATAATTTCGTGTTTTTTGTTTTGATAAAACACATTTAGCAAACGCAAAAATACATTACTACAAAACATAAATACACAAAACAAAGGAACGCAAATGCCAAATAATCCAAGCAATCAAAACAACTACACAAGCGATCATTTCACCCCCCCCCCCCCTCAATACTCTTACTAAACATTCTAAAAGAGAATCTAGCTACGAGGAAAGAGTCGAAGATTTTATCAAGCGATTTTTAGATTCTAAAGGCATTAAATACTACACAAAGACACAAAAGCTAAACGATGATATAGCCCAAGCCCTAGAAAAATACCCAAGCAAAAGCGGTGGCAAGGGCAAAAACTACCCTGATATTCAATGTATGATTACCACAAAAGGGCTAAAAAACCTCCCTGTGATGATTGAGTGCAAGGGCAAAAGGGGCGATTTAGCCAAATTTAGAGAATCTTCGCTTCAATCCCAAATACAATCCATAGAAAACTTTAAAGAAAATGGCGACAAACATTTTGCAAATATACAAAAATACGCGCTAAATGGAGCGATTCACTATGCTGATGCACTCACTTTTTATTCAAATTTTAAAGAATGCCTAGCTATCGGCATAAACGGCTATGAGGAAGCAGGCGAGCTAAAGCTAGAATATGCCGTATATCTTGTATCAAATCCAAATATTTACCAAAAGCTAGGCGATTTTAGTGATTTGAGCTTCCTAACAAGCGATGATTTAGATGAGCGCATTGCAAATTTGGCTCTAAGCGAGCAAGAAATCGAAGCAAAAACCAAAGAGATAGAATCCCAAATGGAGATTCGCCTGAAAAATATCAATGAAACCATTTATAGTGATATTCAAAATGTCGGCGTAGGCGCGAGAGTGAAGCTAATCGTAGGTATGATTATGTCCGCACTTGGCGTTGAGAGTAGATTAAGCGCGTTAAAGCTAGAGGATTTAAAAAGCGAGGATAATCCAAACGATAATGACAGCGAGACAATGCTCCGCAAAATCAAAGGATTTTTAGAAGAAAAAAATCTATCCAAAACGAAGCAAGATATGGTTATGAATGTCTTGCGCGGGATTTTTGTGGATTATCACTTATGGAAACCACGCAATGCAGAGAGCCACATTAAAAAAATCTACAAAATGGTGCTAGATAATATAATGCCCTATTTGGCAAACAACAAATACCATTTAGATTTTACAGGACAGCTTTTTAATGTGCTAAATCGCTATGTGGATATTCCCGATGGCGAGAAAAACGATGTCGTGCTAACGCCGCGTTATGTGTGCGAGATTATGGCTAGGCTTTGTGAAGTCAATAAAGATAGCTTTGTGTGGGATTATGCGCTAGGCACGGGCGGATTTTTGATTTCTAGTATGAAGCTAATGATAAAAGATGCCCAAGATTCAATCAAAAGCCAAGATATTTTACGCGAAAAAATCATTCACATTAAAACCCGTCAGCTTTTAGGCATAGAAAAACGGCAAGATATTACGCTTTTAGCCATTCTAAATATGATTTTGATGGGCGATGGTAGCGCAAATGTCCTAAACCAAGATAGTTTAGAGGAATTTAATGGCAACTACCCCGATAATACAAATAACAAACCCGAAGCCTTCCCCGCAAATATATTTTTGTTAAATCCACCGTATTCTGCCAAAGGCAAGGGCTTTATTTTCGTAGCCAAAGCCCTAAAAAAGATGAGCAATGGCAAAGCCGCCGTGCTAATCCAAGAAAACGCAGGAAGTGGCAATGGACTGCCCTATACAAAAGAGATTCTAACTCATAGCACACTTATAGCTAGTATCAAAATGGCAGATATTTTTATGGGTAAATCAGGCGTGCAAACCGCAATCTATCTCTTTGAAGTCGGCAAGGCACACGACAAAGATAAGATAGTGAAATTTATCGATTTTAGCAATGACGGCTATGAGCGGCAAAATCGCAAAAAATCGGGGCTAAATGTCAATCTCAAAGACATAGACGCCAAAGCGAGATATAAAGAGATTGTCGATATTGTGCTAAATCGCAAGAAAGACACGCATTATTTTGATGAATGTGTGATAGAGGATAGTATAAATTTAGAGGGCAAGGATTGGACTTATGCGCAACATAAAAAGATAGATTCTAAGCCCACATTGCAAGACTTCAAAAAATGTGTGAGCGACTATCTCGCGTGGGAAGTCTCACAAGTCTTAAAAAAGGATTGTCTTTAGCGTAACTCAAATAAGTGCGAATCTTACAAATCTTGAAGCAGACTTTATCGCGCAAGGTGGCAAATGGGAGGAATTTAAGTTAATCAATTTATTTAATTATGTGCGAGGAACGCGACTTGTAAAAAGTGCGAGAATCAAAGGCGACTTGCCATTGCTTACAGCGGGAGAATTTAATCAAGGCGTAAAAGAATTTATTAGCAATCAAAATCAGCAAATTTTTAACAATGCCATTACGATTGATATGTTTTGTAATTCTTTTGTGCATATTGAAAATTTTTGTTGCGATGACAATATTTTGGTTTTGAATGCAAAAAAGCCTATGAATAAATATCATTTGAGATTCATAAGCACGATAATCAATAAAGACAAATCAAAATATGGCTATGGCAAACAATACAGAATGGGCAGTTTGGAAAATCATAAAGTTTTACTCCCCACGATAGATGGCAAAATCGCCTTTGATTTTATGGAATCGTATATAAAAGAGCTAGAAGCAGAGAGAATACAAGAGCTAGAAGCATATTTAGAGGTTACGGGACTAAACGACTATGAGTTAAACGCACAAGAGAGAGAGGCATTAGCGATTTTTGCCTCGTCATTGCGAGCAAGCGAAGCGAGCGTGGCAATCCACACGACTTTTTGTCATACTGAGCGTAGCGAAGTATCTCACAAAAACAGCGATAGAGATATTTCGGCTTTTTCACAGCCTCAATATGACAATGTAAATTCCCCCTCCCGTAGCACGAGTGGGGCTAGGGGGTGGGTAAATCCTCGCAATGACGCTTTGAATCTCCAATGGCGTGAATTTACAATCGGTGATTTGTTTGAAATCAAACCTACAAAAGCCTACAAAATGACAAACACGACTTTATTTGCGACAAAAGGCAATGTCCCTGTGGTTACAAATTCTAGCTTAAATAATGGCGTAAGTGGCTATGTGGATTTAGAGCCGACAGAAAAGGGAAATATGATAACTTACAGCGACACCACAACTTCGGAGGGGATTTTTTATCAGCCACGAGATTTTATAGGATATTCTCACATACAAGGGCTTTATCCGCTTCAAGATTCGGACAAATGGAATAAATACGCATTGCTTTATTTTGTCGTGCTATTTAGAAAGGCAAGTTTTGGGCTGTTTGATTATGCAAATAAATTTAACAGACAAATCGCAAAGCAAATGACAATAAAATTACCCGTGAATCAAAATAACCAAATCGCCTTTGATTTTATGGAAATTTTCATTAGCGCGGTGCAAAAAGAAGTGATAAAATCCGTAGTGTTGTGGAAGCAAAAACGCATAAACGCCACCAAAGCGTATAAATAATACCAAAGCGATTATCAAAAATCACTAAAACTATGAAAATTTGGCTATTTAGAGCATAAGTCAAAAATGATATAATCCCCATTCATTAAAAGCGGTGCTTTACTGCCACCCCTAAAACTCATAAAATCACGCAAACTTCAACGAAAATATCCCACTAACTCGCTATCAAAGGCTTTTATCATATATTCTAAAAATGCTTCTATTTTGTCGCTATCTAATCACCGATTTTGACTTGGCTAAAATTTGGCAAGTAGAAAGCCTAGAAGTGCAGTTTGCATTAGCTTTGTAAAGATTTGCAAAAAAAAGCGCGATTTTTTATCGTGCAAAAAGGCGCGTAGATAACGATAGCTTTTTGATGATTACGCATTTTACTTTTGCGATTAAAACGCTAGTATTTTTCAAATCAAAGCGAGTTAAGATTTAAGAAGTGCGTTCGTGGATTTTATGCTCGTTTATTGTATCGCACCAAAATCTTATCGTTTGCTTTGCTACAAAATCATTATCTAGTATTTGCAAAATACGAGCGACTTTATTGCGTATAATAATCTCCAAAAGCTCGATGTTTGCGCATAGATTTTATGTTTGTAGATTTATGCTTGTCCCAAAAGTGTTTTTACCATTTGTGAGATTCTGCTCCCATTGGCATTTAGCCCTTTTGTTGCGCCCATTACTTTGCCCATATCTTTTGGGCTTGTAGCACCTATTTCTTTGATGATAGATTCTAGCTTTTGCCTTAGCTCATCATCGCTAAGCTCGGCAGGCAGGTAGCTAGTGATGATGTCTAGCTCTTTTTGCTCTTTGTCTAGCAAATCATTTCGTCCGCCTTTTTTGTATGCCTCTATGGCGTCTTTGCGCTGTTTTGAGGCTTTTTGTAGGATTGATATGATTTTGGCATCATCTAGCACTTCGCGTGTATCGACTTCCACGCGCTTTATGTCTGCATTTAGCAGTCGCAAAGTATCTCGCAAAAATGTATTGCCAGATTTCATCGCCTCTTTTAAATCGTTGTTTAGTCGCTCTTTTAGATTTTGTGTACTCATTGTAGCTTCTCCATTTTGTAGATATTGCACGCATTTAGCGTGCAACTTGGTGTGTAAATACAATTTACAAACGCGAATTATAACAAAAACAAATGTCAAAAGTAGCTAAAACACAAAATCTACCAAACACATATTGTGTTTTTATGAAACATTTGAGAAAAATTTTGCAATTTTTTGCAAACACATATTGTGTTTTTACATTTTTAAGATAGAATGCACTTCAAGGTTTTTGCAAAATTTTGTGTTTTTATGCTTAGATTTTAATGGCTTTAGCGACAAGTTAGCGATAAATTGCAAACAAAATAGCGAATCAAAAATAGCGAGAAAATCTAACCCCAAAATCCAAAAGCAAGACAAAAACCCTAAAATCTTAAACAAACCAAAATCTACATTTTGGTAGATAAATCTTAAGGAGTAACAATGAGCAAGCCCGTAAAGCAGATTAGTTTTAATGCTTTTGAGATGAACTGCATAAGCCATCTAAGCCCGGGGCTTTGGCGGTATCCAAATGACCAAGCCCTGCGCTACAAAGATATAGAATATTGGCAAAATATCGCACAAATCGCCGAAAAAGGGCTATTTGATGCGATTTTTATCGCTGATGTGATTGGCGTGTATGATTTGTATGGTGGCAATGATTTAGGTGCGCTAAAGACGGCTTTGCAAGTGCCTGTAAATGACCCTGTGCAGTTAGCCGCAGTAGGAGCAGCAGCGACTAAACATATAGGATTTGGTATTACTGCTGGCGTGCCTTTTGAGCATCCATTTCCTTTTGCTAGGAGGCTTAGCACGCTAGATCACCTCACAAAAGGACGCGTAGGCTGGAATATCGTAACGGGGTATTTGCCAAGTGCCAATAAAAATATGGGAGAGAGCGAACTTCCACACGATGAGCGATATGAGCTAGCTGATGAATATATGGAGGTGATTTATAAGCTATTAGAGGGGAGTTGGGAAGATGAAGCGGTGATTTTAGATAGGGATAGTGGTGCTTTTGCAAATCCTAACAAAATCCACCACATAGGGCATAAGGGCAAGTATTTTAATGTCCCCGGGATCCATATTTGTGAGCCTAGCATTCAGCGCACACCTGTGCTTTTTCAAGCGGGAAATTCTGTGCGTGGGCGAAAATTTGCAGCCACTCACGCAGAGGCGATATTTATCTCACCACCCACAAAAGAATACGCAAAAATCGCCGTAAAACAAGTGCGAGACGCGCTAGTGCAAGCAGGGAGAGACCCATATAGCGCAAAAATCTACCTTTTAGCTACAATCATTACCGATAAAAACGAAGAATTAGCACAGGCAAAATACAAAGACTTGCTAAAATACGCAAGCACAGAGGGGGCTTTGGTGATAAATTCTGGTTGGCTTGGAGTTGATTTAAGCCGATATGAGCTAGATGACCCGCTAAGCAATATCAAATCAAACGCCATAGTCGCGCAAGTCGAAGCCCTCACAAACTCCACCACCGATGAGGGCAAGACTTGGACTTTGCGCGATTTGATAAAGCTATCAGGCATAGGTTCTCAAGGACCAAAAATCATAGGTAGCCCACAAAAAGTCGCAGATATTATCCAAGAGTTTATCGCTTATAGCGATGCAGATGGGTTTAACCTAGCCTATGCTACAACGCCGGGGACGATACAAGATGTGGTAGATTTTGTCGTGCCAGAGCTACAAAAAAGAGGCGCGTATAAGCAACAATATGTCGAGGGGAGTTTGCGACACAAGCTATTTGGCAAAGGCGATAGGCTTGATTATTCTCATATTGCTTCGCAATACCGCGTAGGCGGGGCAAAATCTAGCATAGATGACTACACAGGCACAGGCAGAGTAAAATCTAAAAAGGAGGCAGATTATGTTATATAACAATTTGCAAAAAGGCATTTATATCTTGCACGAAAATCCCGAGTGGATTCCACCTTTTGCGCTAGCGTTTGAGCGAGCGGGGGTGGAGTTTGGCGAGATTATACTCACAAATGGCAGTATAGATATTGACAAAGAGCCACCTCAAGGGGTTTTTTGGAGCAGGATTTCTGCTTCAAGCCACACGCGTGATAATGCGTTCTCTAAAGAATATGGGCGAAGTATCCTCTCGTGGCTAGAATCCAATAACCGAACGGTGATAAATGGTAGCTCCGTGCTAGAGCTAGAAGTAAGCAAAGTGCGACAATATCTAGCCCTATCTCAAGCGGGATTTCGCACGCCAAAAACCATCGCTGTTTTTGGCAAAGAGGATTTATTAGAGCGGGCAAAGGGACTTAAAACGCCATTTATCACTAAGCACAATCAAGGTGGCAAAGGGCTAGGCGTTCGGCGATTTGATAGTGTTGAAGAGTTTAGGGAGTATGTAGAATCTAGCGAGTTTGAAATGCCCATTGATGGCGTTACGCTACTGCAAGAATATGTCCGCTCTAAAGAGCTTTTTATCACTAGAGTAGAATTTATCGGTGGTAGATTTCACTATGCGGTGCGCGTGGATACAAGCGGAGGTGCGTTTAAACTATGTCCAGCCGATGCCTGCGCGCTAGAAGACGGACAAAATGCAGAATCTAACAAAGAGATTTTGCCACAAATCGCAGGGGCAGCGTGCGATATAAACAGCAATAATGGCGGGGTTAGCAAATTTAGCCTGCGTGAGGATATAAACGAAAACACGCCATTAGTGCAGCAACTAGAGGAATTTTTAAAATTGCACAAAATCCAAGTTGCTGGCGTGGAGTTTATCGAAACGCAAAATGGCGAAATCGTAGTGTATGATATAAACACAAATACAAATTACAACAAAGTCGTAGAGGATTCTCTGCGCGCACAGGGCAAGCAAGCTGCAAGCGATAGAATCGTGGAGTTTTTGCGCGAGCAATTAGACAAAACAAACGCCAAACAAACAGCGTAAATCAAACTACAAAAAAGGAGCAAACAATGAAAATGAAGTTTGGATATTGGACACCTGTATGGGGTAGCTGGCTACGAAATGTCGATGATGACACGACACAATGCAGTTGGGAATACATAAAAGACTTGGCATTAAACGCGGAGGAGCTAGGCTATGTGCTAACACTTGTGCCTGAACTCTACCTAAATGACATAAAGGGCGAAAAAGCCCCCGTGCTTGATGCGTGGGCTATCGCAAATGGACTAGCAGCGATTACTAAAAAAATCGAGATTTTAGCAGCACTTCGCCCGCAATACCACCAAGTCGCCCTCACAGCTAAACAAATCGCCACCATTGCCCAAATCAGCGGGAATCGATTTAGTGTAAATATGGTTAGCGCGTGGTGGGAAGAGGAAGCAAGACAATATGGAATCAACTTTGATGCCCACGATGATAGATATGCTCTAGTCAAAGAATACACCGATGTGCTAAGGGGATTTTGGAAAGACACTCCGCTAAATCACAAAGGCAAGTATTATAATTTCGTGGATTCTTATAACGAGCCAAAACCTACCAAAATGCCACTTGTATATGCGGGAGGGGAGAGCGATGTGGGGCGCACTACAATCGCGCAATTTGCCGATAGGTATCTAATGCACGGAGGCACGGTCGAAGAAGTGTGGGAAAAGATTAACGATATGAAAGAACGCAGAGCAAAAGCGGGTAAAGAGCCTTTTAGCGCGTTTGGAATGGCGACTTATATCATCGTGCGCGATACCGAAAAAGAAGCCCAAGATGAGCTAAAAAGAATCACTACGATAAAAAATTATAGCGATTATGCAAGCTCATATAGCGATTTTACGGGCAACTCTCAACTTGATTTAGAAATCACTAAACAAGAATACAGCGTCTCAAATCGCGGACTTCGCTCAAACCTAATCGGCACGCCCGAGCAAGTCGCAGAAAAAATCCGCGCATACCACAAAGCAGGGCTAAACCTGCTAATCGTGCAATGCGCAAATGTCCGTCAAGAGCTAGAAATGATAGCTAAAAAAGTGTTTCCTTTGCTTTAGTTTGTAGCGTCAAAACTAAAGTGATTTTTAGTGAAGTGGGGTTTTAGATTTTGGGGTTTGAATATCGTTTGCGACAAAAAAGCGACAAAATGGCTTATGCAAAATTCTAATCAAAGTTTTGTATAGCAATAGCAAGACAAAAAGGACTACCAATGCAAACAAAACCCCATATCCCAAGCCTCATTGCTGCAAGCAGTGGAAACCTCATAGAATGGTTTGATTTTTACATTTATGGATTCTCTGCGGTATATTTTGCGCATAATTTTTCAAACGCCACTTCGCCCCTGCTAGCCCAAATCGAAATCTTTGGCGTCTTTGCCGCAGGGTTTTTGATGCTACCTGTGGGAAGTATCATTTTTGGGCGCATAGCAGACAAAGATTCTCGCAAAAAAGCGATGATAATCTCGATTTTGTGTATGGCATTTGGCTCTTTTGTGATTGCATTTTTGCCTGATAAATCTAGCATTGGCGATAGCGCGATTATCCTGCTTTTGTGTGCTAGACTTTTGCAGGGTGTAGCGGTGGGAGGGGAGTTTGGCATTGTTGCGGCGTATTTAAGCGAAATCGCTCCTAGCGGGAAGCGAAGTTTTTATTCTTCATTTCAATACGCCACCATCATTGGTGGACAGCTACTAGCGGTGGCTAGCATTAGTTTTTTGTTTTTGTTTTTTGATGAAGGGGATATGAAGGATTTTGGCTGGCGGATTTTATTTGGTGCAGGGGGGGTTTTGGCATTAGCTAGCCTTATTTTTCGTGGATTTATGAGAGATGATAGTGCGCAAAATCTACTTTTGTTTAGCGATAGAGGCAGTTTTAGGGCATTGGCAAAATCGTGGAAATCCCTAGCGTTAGTCATTGGCGTAACGGCTGGCTGCACCATAGGATTTTACACCATAACCACATATCCTAAAATCTATATGATAAATAATGGCTTAGCCTCGCATATCGCAAATAATATTATGTTAGGGGCGTTATGCGTGCTGTGCGTGGCGATACCACTCATAGGCTATGTCAGTGATAAAATCGGGTTTAAAGCATCGCTTAGTGTGTATTTAGGATTTTGCATAGTGGGAATCTACCCGCTATTTTTGCTTATGCGTGAGGCACAAAGCGTGTTTGTGCTATTTATCATCGCTAGTTTTATGTGCTTTATGCTTAGCTTTTATACCGCTGTGGCAGCCATTTCTAAAACCTCGCTTTTCCCCCCACATATCCGCGCACTAGGTGCGGGGCTTGGAGCAATGATAAGCGTGGGGATTTTTGGAGGGAGTGTGAATTTTGTCGCGCTAAGTTTTGTCAAAAACGGCGTTGAATGGGGATTTTTTGTATATTTTGCTTGCTTTGCGTTTATCTCGCTTATATGCGTTTATCTTATCCCCAAAAAACGCGAGCTAGACTAATATTATTTGTGCTAGATTTTTGCTATCACAAATAAAAATCTAAAATCAAAAAGGTGCGATGATGAAATTTAAACCAAAATGGAATCTAAAAAAAGATGCCAGCAAGCACTATAAACACGATAAAAACGAGTTTAACAAAAACATTAGCGAATCTAAGAGAATCCAAAGCGTAATCGCCGCAAGCAGTGGAAATCTAGTAGAATGGTTTGATTTTTATATTTATGGCTTTGCAGCAGTGTATTTTGCGCATAATTTTTCAAACGCTACTTCCCCGCTAATTCAGCAGATTTCGGTATTTGGCGTGTTTGCTGCGGGGTTTTTGATGCTCCCTGTGGGCAGTGCTATTTTTGGCTCTATCGCTGATAAAATCGGGCGAAAAAGCTCTATGGTAGTCTCAATCGTGTTTATGGCATTGGGTTCTTTTAGCATTGCTTTTTTGCCTGATAAACATAGCATTGGCGATATAGCCATTATCTTGCTTTTGCTAGCACGACTGCTTCAAGGCGTAGCAGTAGGTGGCGAATATGGCATAGCAGCCGCATACCTTAGCGAAATCGCACCAAAAGGCAAGAGGGGATTTTACTCATCATTTCAATACCTTACTCTTATCGGCGGACAGCTACTAGCGGTGGCTAGCATTAGTTTTTTGTTTTTGTTTTTTGATGAAGATCAGATGAGGGATTTTGGCTGGCGGATTTTATTTTTTGTAGGTGGCGTGCTAGCGTTATTAAGCCTGCTTGTTAGGACATTTATGAGTGATGATTCTAGCGAAATCCTAAAAAAATACGAAGACAGGGGTAGCCTAAAAGCATTGCTAAAATCGTGGAAAAGTGTGGCTTTGGTGCTAGGTATCACTGCTGGGTGCTCACCTGCTTACTACATAATCACGGTGTATTCTAAAGTCTATATGATAAATAACGGCATAGATGCGCATATCGCAACTAATATTATGCTAGGTGCGCTTTTTTTGCTTTTTATTGTCGTGCCTTTTATGGGTGCGCTAAGCGATAAAATCGGGCTTAAAAACTCGCTTCTTATTTTTTGTGTGTTTGCATTTTTTGGGATTTATCCGTCATTTTTGCTGATGAGAGAGACAACAGAACCTTTATTACTTTTTGCAATCGTGGGCTTTATGTGCTTTATGCTTGGGTTTTATAGCGCGGTGGCTGGGATTTTTAAAACGACTTTGTTTCCTCCGCAAGTAAGGGCTCTTGGCACGGGGATAAGCTACACCATTGGCGCAGCAGCTTTTGGAGGAAGCGCAAACTATGTCGCATTGCAATTTAAGGCAAATGGCATAGAATATGGATTTTTTATCTACTTTGCTGTGCTAATGGCAGTGGCTACTATCTGCGTGGTGCTAATCCCCAAAAAACGCGAACTAGACTAGCAAAAACTACCATTTATATGATATTTACGCGACATAAAATCCACTTTAATGCGGATTTTTGCGTGGTAGCTTTTTTTATTAAATTTGTTTTTGCCATATTCACTTTTCACCAAAAAATCAAAGTATCCAAAATCTTGCCATATTTAGCAAATGCGAAATATTTTGTCATTGCTAGCATTGCATTTTTATGCAACGCGTGGCAATCCACACTGAAAATTGTCATACTTAGGGCGTAGCCCGAAGTATCTCTAAACTTCAAAACACAAATAGAGATATTTCGCTAACGCTTAAGTATGACAAAAGGAAAATTTAGACAAATAGATTGCCACGATTTTGCAAAACGCAAAATCTCGCAATGACAAAATCCAAAAACACAAGCAAAACCTCGAATACAAAAAAAATAAACACTATCAAACCCCAAGACAAACACAAACATAAATATTCTCAAAATCCAAGCAAAATCTAAAAAAATGGCAGAACGAGCTATTTTGTAAAAATTTTGGCATTTTGAGGTAGAAAAAATTTTTAGGTTTCATTATTATTTGTCGTTTTTTTGTTGCGTTTATATTGTTTGCGCGTTTAGAAGTCTATGGACATCAAAGCCTCGCAAAAACAAACAACAACAAAACAACAAATCAAAATCTAAGGAGTCTAAAAATGAAAACTTCTCATATCTCAATAAAAATGTGCAACCTATCAAACCCTAGAAAAATCTCTATCGCGCTCATATTAGCAATGTCTTGCAATGTCTATGCCAACCAAAATCCACAAAATCAAAACTCACAAGAAAGCCAAAATCAAAACTCGCATTTGCAAGATTTGCCCACGCAAAAAGATTCTAATCAAAATCTAAAGGCTTATGAGCTAGAAAAAATAACCACCACCGCAAACAAATACGAAGCGGAAATCCAAAGTGTAAATTCTAGCGTGCAAGTGGTAAAGCAAAAGCAACTCTCAAATGCCAACATAAAATCCACTACCGAGCTAAGTAGCATTTTTGCGGGCTTGCAGATTCAAGATTCTCACGGCACATCGGTGTTTCCTATGGCTTCTTTGCGCGGGATTTCTAGCCCTGATTATTACACCACCACGCTCAATCTCTATGTCGATGGCGTCCCACAAAGTGCAAATTTCCTTATCCAAGCCTTAGGCGATGTGGAGGCAGTAGAGTTGCTTCGCGGTGCGCAAGGCACACTCTATGGCGAAAACTCCCAAGCAGGGCTAATCTCAATCCGCACCAAAAACCCGATGAAAGGCGACTATGCCAATGTCTCTCTCACAGGCTCAAAGCTCTATGAGGACTTAAACGCCTACATAGGTGGCGAACTAGTCAAAAACAAACTCTGGGGCAAGGCAAGCGTGCGCTACATACACGATAATGGCTTTATCAAATATGGGAACAAAAATATGAAAGATAGCGACAGCATTTTAGGCGGGGCTTCGCTGTATTATGCCCCCACAAGCGCGTTTCTCGCCACACTAAGCTATAACTTTCACTATGTGCCTAAAAACACCAAAGGATTTTGGCTTACCAAATCCCAATACCAAAACGGCACAACCGATAGTGGCTGGGAGATTCCCGCAGATTCTCCTGTGGCGGATAATTATGGCTACGGGGCTAATCAAGCGTGGCAACCAAATGGCACTACACTTGGGCAACCAAACGCCGTGTATGCCAAAAGCCCTTGGGAAAAGCTCCTCGCCCAGCAAGCAAGCCTAAAGCTAGATTATGACTTTGGCGGGCATTTGCTAAGCTCCATTACCGCTTTTAATAAAACAGATTCTCTCACCAATACTTATCCTTTGGTGCAAACTTATGGAGGCAAAAAAGACGGGTATTTTTATGATATTACGCAAGTGCTAGAGGAGTTGCGCTTAGATAGCGAGTATAGCAATGGAATCCGCACGACTTTTGGCGCGTATTATAAGCATTTGATTACCGATAATGGTATGCGCGGATTTATCGGTGGGGCTGGTGATATGACGCCATTTGGATTTCGGGCAAATTGGAGTGCAACAGAGCGGGTAAATACCATAGCACTTTTTGGCGATGGGTATTTCCCCTTAGGGCAATATTTTGACATCGGCTTTGGCGGACGCTATCAGTATTATCACGCTTCCATAGATAGCCCTCTCGCACCGGGTGCTCTTATCAATTCGGCTTATAAAAACGACAAGGGCTGGCATACTTTTAATCCCAGAATCTCATTTGGCTTCAATCCAAACGAGCATATTAAACTCTACATTGCAGGCACGCATAGCACCAAAATGGGCGGATTTGCGAAATTCCCCTATGCAGATGATGACAAAGAGCCTTATAACCCCGAGCAGATTTATAGCGCGGAGTTAGGAAGCCATTTGCGCTTTTTAGATTCTGCGCTTATGGCAAATCTCGCTGTTTATTATTCGTATATACAAGATAGGCAAGCCTATGTGGGAAATAGTATCTCTCAAAGTATCAAAAACATAGGAGACGCATATAGCACGGGATTTGAAGCAGATATAAGCTACAATGGCGAGCGATTGTATGTAAGTCTCGGCACAAATATCGGTATCGCGCGCTATACAAATGGTGGCAAAAATGTCGGTAGCTTAAGTATCGGCGGGCAACCCGCTCCCTATGATGTGCGTGGCAAGGAGCTAAAATACGCACCACTTGTGAGTTTGACTGCAAGTGCGGATTGGAATTTCTTACGCATAAATGCGCATAGATTGTATGTAGGTGGCAATGCGCGATTTTACACGAAACAATATTTTGATGATTTAATCCGCAGTGATGATTTGATGCAAAAGCCCTATGTGGTTTTGGACTTCAACACGCGCTATGAATACAAAAACTTCAGCTTTAAAATCTTCGCCCAAAATGTAACCAACACGCGCTACGCGCTCTATGCACGGCAACTTAATCCACTAGAACCCTACTACCTTGTAGGCAACCCGTGGAATCTCGGCGCGCAAGTGGCGTATAAATATTAAATCAACATTAAAAGGAGGTTTTTCTTGTCATATTGAGGCTTTGAAAAAGCCCAAATATCTCTGTTTTTCAATGTTTTGAGATACTTCGCTTTTTTGCAAAAAGCTCAGTATGACAAGTTTTTTTGTCATTGCGAGAAGTCGGCACGACTTCGTGGCAATCTATGATTTTGTCATATTGAGGCTTTGAAAAAGCCGAAATATCTCTAGATTCTAAAAAGTGAGATATTTCGCTAACGCTCAATATGACAATAAAACGACAATAAATAAACCAACACAAAGGAGCAAAATTATGAAATTGTATAGCATTTCTTTTAGCGTGTATAGCATTATTAGCATTTTTACACTGATGATTTATGGCGCGTTGCCCGCGATAATGGCAAAAGATGGCATCGCCCCGCAAGAAATCGGGCTACTTTACCTTACGATGATTCCCTTTATGCTAAGTTTTTTTTACTCTGGCTTGGTGGAAATCTGGCGCAAAAAGCACGCACATAATTTTAAGATTCTCTGCCTAGCACTTGGGCTAGTCTCTGCGGTTAGTTTTATCGCGCTTGGGGCTTTTGCCTCGCCACAAGATATAGGGCTATTATGCGTGGCGTTTATGGTTATGTGTTTGCTTGGGGCGTGTGCTATCATTAGCCTAAATGCCATTGCCATAGAGCAAACAAGCGCGGATAAAAAAGTAAGCCTAAATACCATAATGCTCCTTGCCTCTGGCGTTGGTGGGATTATGGGCATCATAGTCGCCCTCATCATCTATGAAAAATATGGCTTTAGCGTGGCGTGCTTTGTGATGGCGTTTTTTGTGGCGTTGCTTTGCGTGCCGTTTGTGCGTATGAGCTCAAATGGGCAATATGGGAATCTTCGCGGTGTAAATTCTGAAATATCGCCCGCAAATAGCGCAAAAATCGCTACAAACGCGACAAATTACGCCATCGATTCCTCGCCCTCCAAAGACTCCCTGCATTTTAAAGATTCCTGCCATTCCAAAGACTCGATTTTGCAAACGCTAAAAAGCCTAAGTTTGTGGGGGTGGCTAGGATTTTTTTGCCTCTGTATGCTCCCTATCGCACTTGCAAACACCACAAGCACAATGCTTTTAGTCTATATTGGATTTTCGCTTGATGTCGTTGGGATTGTCGGTGGGGTGATAAATTGCGTAGCGATGTTTGTAGGCGCACCTTTAGCGTATTTGCTTATCCGCATTTTTGGATTTCGCCCTGCGTTTATCACGCTTTTGGCGTTTTGTGCGTGCGTGTTTTTGCTATTGTTAGCAAATATGTGGCTATGGCAAAATCACGCGTTAATCTTGCTTGGGCTAGCGTGCATTGGCGTGTATATGTGCGCGCTATGCGTGTTTATGTATTCGCTAGGAATGCGAGTGTGTGAATCTAGCGCACAAAGCGGGGTAGATTTTAGCTTCTTGCGCTCGGCGGAAAATGCCTGTTTTGTCATCGGCGGGGTTATCGCTTCACAGATTTTAGGGATTTTTATCGCACAAGATACCATTGAAGCCCTAAGCAGTGGCGAGGGACATTCTCACCATTCACGCGAGACATATTTTGATGGCGCGGATTTTGGTAGCGCAGATTTTGGTAGCGCAGGGCTTGACAGTGGAGATTCTAGCGTGGCAAGCGCAGAATCTAGCCTAAGTGGCGTTAGCGAAGCGTTGGCAGATTTTAGCGAAGTATTGGCTCGCAACGGAATCGAATCAAGCGTAGCAAATGGCTATTTCGCGCTATTTTGCGCCTCGCTTGTGTTTGGACTCATCGCGCTAGCTATCACCGCGTGTAATAAAAAAATCACATAAAGGAGTAAAACAATGAAAACAACAAACCAAAACAAAAAGCCAAAAAAAGGTGTGCCTAGATTGCTAGAAATCAGTGGGGAGAAAAAGACGCTTTTAGCATTTTCTAGCCTGCTTAGCGCGCTTTCTGCGATTTTGCAGTTTGTGCCTTATTTTGCGGGGTATTGGATTGTGCAAGAATTTGTCCTAAACGCGCACGATTTGGCAAATGTGGATAAAAATTTGGTGTTTTATTGCGCGCTTATCGCCATTTCTAGCGTGATTGTCTCTATGCTCTTGCAAGGGGCGACTTTTACGCTTAGTCATTTTGCTGCATATCGCATTCTCTACAATCTACGCTTGCGCCTTGCTCGCCACCTAGCCACGCTTCCACTAGGCTATTTCACACACACGACAAAAGGTGCGATTCACAAAACTTTGCAAGAAAATGTCGAAAAAATCGAAAACTTTGTCGCCCATAAGATTCCAGAATTTATCCAATCAGTCGTGGGGGCGTGCGCGATTTTTGTGATTTTTGTTTGGAGCGATTGGCGACTTGCCATAGTGTGCGTGGCGGTGTATTTAGTCGGGCTATTTGTGCAATTTAGCGTCTATGGCAAGACAAAAGTAGAGATGAAAGCCTGCTTAGAGCAGTTTTTTAGCAAACTAGAATCCATAAACTCCTCAAGTATGGAGTTTATCAAAGGCATTAGCGTGGTAAAAATGTTTGGCAAAAGCATTTTTGCATTCCAAGATTTTGCTAAATCTGTGGAGGACTATCATCATTTCACTTTGAGTTTTACTTACAAATGTATGCGTCCTTTTGGGGTTTTTACCACGCTTGTAAATGGCTTTATCCTCTTTGCGTTGCCCTTTTGTGCGTATTTCATCACGCGTGATACTTTCAATCTCTACGATATTTTGGTATGCGTGTTTTTCATATTGCTTAGCAATGGCTTAATCGCGCCATTTTTGCGCCTTTTTAACCTAAGTAGCGAGCTAATGCAAATAAACGAAGCGGTGGAGCGAGTGGATACAATCTTTCGCCAAAAGCCCTTAGCCCAAAGTAAAAATCCGCTCAAACCAACGCGCTTTGACATAGAATTTAAAAGCGTAGATTTTGCATATCAAAATCCAAATGGAGAATTGAGCGCAAAACACGCGCTTAAAAATGTAAGTTTTGCACTGCGACAAGGGGAATCGCTTGCCATTGTCGGCAAAAGCGGTGCGGGGAAATCTAGTATCGTGCATTTGCTCGCACGATTTTATGAGCGCGAGAGTGGGGGGATTTTCATAGGTGGCGTGGATATAAAAGACATTGCAGAATGCGATTTGATGGAAGCAATGAGCTTTGTGTTTCAAGAGAATTTTATGTTTTTCGATTCGTTGCGTGAGAATATAAAAGCTGGCAAGGAAGCGAGCGATGATGAAATTTTGCACGCTGCGCATTTAGCGCAATGTGATGAAATCATCACCAAATATGGGCTAGATTGTGTCATCGGGCAGGGAGGAATGAATCTAAGCGGTGGCGAAGCACAGCGCATAAACTTAGCGCGGGCGATTTTGAAAAACGCGCCTATTTTGTTGCTTGATGAGGTAAATTCCGCGCTTGATAGCGAAAATGAAGCAAAGCTCAATGAGGCACTAAAAAATCTAGCGCGTGGAAAAACGCTCATAATGGTCGCACACAAGCTCAACTCCGCGCTTAAATGCGACAAAGTCGCGCTAATGGAAAAAGGCGAGATTCTCGCGCTTGGGACGCACAAAGACTTATTAAAGTCTTGCCCGCAGTATAAGGAGCTATGGAATCTCTACAATGATACACAACAATGGAGTATTAAAAATTAGCAGGTTTTGGCGTGTGTGGATTTTGGCGTTTGGACTTGAAGTCAAAATCCACACGCACAAAATTCGTCTAGATTTGAGAATTTAAATTTTAAAAACACAAAAACACCAAAACAAAAGGAGATACAATGATACAAATGATAAAAGACATCACCCTAAATGACACGAGACGATTTTACAAATCGTTCGCGCTGACTACCATTGCCGAAGTGGCAAAATTTAGCACCATTTTTGTGGTTATTTATTTTGTAGCACGAGTATTATCGCCATTTTTTGAGGGCTCACTTTTGGGAGCAAAGGAAGCGGATTTTAGCGAATTGCTTATA
The DNA here is from genome assembly GCF_053654515.1 of Helicobacter sp. T3_23-1059. Taxonomy (NCBI): domain Bacteria; kingdom Pseudomonadati; phylum Campylobacterota; class Epsilonproteobacteria; order Campylobacterales; family Helicobacteraceae; genus Helicobacter; species Helicobacter sp. T3_23-1059. Next base: position 47,023 of record NZ_JBSIUV010000016.1, read on the forward strand.
ATTTGTGCGGTGGGGTTTGGGCTAATGATTGTAAGCTTTTATCTCTCACTCCCTGCGTATAAGGCAAACTTTGAAGAGACTTACAAAGCAAGCGCACAAGGGCGAATCGCTTTGGCTGAGCATATCCGCAAACTGCCATTAGGATTTTTAGAGAGCGCAAATCCTGCGAGGCTTAGTCATTGTTTGATGAAAGATTTTGCAAATTTAGAGCAAGCAAGTAGCCACCTCCTCCCGCAAGTCTTTGCTAGCTTCGCGCTAAGCGTGCTTGTGTTTATCGGGCTTGCAGTCTATCATTGGCAAATGGCGTTGGCGTTTTTTGCCTGCGTGCCTTTTGCGGTGATTTTACTTGCGCTTACAAGGCGACTTAGCGACTATCTAAGCCAAAAGCACATAGCCGCAGTTTTGGACGCTTCAAATCATATCAACGAATATATCGATGGAATCGCCACGATAAAGGCACATAATCTAAGCGGGGAAAAATTTAAGCGATTGGAGCGGAGTTTTGAAAACTTGCGAAAAGAGAGTATCCGCATCGAAGTGGGGCTAATGCCTTTTGCGCTCTCTGTAATATCGTGTATGGGGGCTGGAATTGGGCTTATGATAGGCTTTGGGAGGGAATTTTTGCTTAGTGGGGAATTAAGCGTGATTGAGTATTTGGGCTTTATTTTGATTGGCTCTAAGGCGTTTGTCCCGCTGATGACTTTTGCGATAAATTTTATTGAGTTGCGCTATTTTGCAAAATCTGGGCAAAATATTTTGACACTTCTGTGCGAAAGCAAAGTCGCGGGCGATGATAAAGAATTGCCACACGGAAATGACATAGTCATCGAGAATCTCGATTTTGCCTACGGGGCAAACGATGAGAACAAACATCAAAAAAGCGACTTTGCCCTGCGCAATATTAACCTTGTCATTCCGCATAAAAGTAGCCTAGCGATTGTCGGTAAATCTGGCAGTGGCAAAAGCACGCTAGTAAAGCTAATCGCGCGATTTTATGAGCCAAGCAATGGAGCGATAAAAATCGGCAATGCAAATGAGCCTAGCAGTCTAAAAAATATCGCAAGCATAGAGCCTGAAAGATTGATGAGCAAATTTTCTATGGTGTTTCAAAAGGTGTATTTGTTTAAGGGGAGCGTGAAATCTAATGTCGCATTTGGCAAGGAGGACGCAAGTGAGCGTGAGATAGAGCAAGCACTAGATTCTGCAAATGCGCTAGATTTTGTGCGCGGATTGCCACAGGGGCTTGAGACGGCTGTGAGTGAGGGTGGCACTTCCTTAAGCGGTGGGGAAAAGCAGAGAATCTCAATCGCACGCTGCATACTAAAAAACTCGCCAATTATCCTGCTAGATGAGATGAGCTCAAGTCTTGATGTGGCAAATGAATTTGCAATGCAAAAAGCCCTAAACGCCCTTGCCAAAGACAAAACCATCATCATCATCGCCCATAAACTAAAAAGCGTGATGAACTGCGATACAATCGTATTTTTGCGCGATGGCGAGATAGTGGAATCTGGCACGCACGAGCAATTATTAGCACTAGAGGGCGAATACGCTAAAATGTGGCAAGCACAAAATCTACAAGAGTGAAATCTAGCGGAACTCACCGCGTAGCAAAATGTCTAAACATAATTTTTAACATACTTAGGGCTTTAGTCATTAAAAATTTTGACTCAAGACAACTTAATCTCAAATAAATAAGTCTTAAGTTATGGTTGCACCGAAAACAGGAGGAATACTAAAGCGAAATAATTGTGTTTATACTCAAATTGTAAAGCATTGCTTGGCAGATAAGCTTTTGCCTATAATACAGAATTTAAGCGATATGAATAAAACAGAATTTTATAGCGATTGTTTTGCTGCTTATGATGGATTGGTAGATTTTTTGTTTCGCTTTGCTTGCAACTACAAGCAAAATGGGTTAGCAAATCATAGACTTGCTAAATTTAGGGGAATCAAAAAAGAGAATTTTCTTGATTCATTTGAAAGAAACAGAATTTAGATAGCCATCACCAAAATCAATGGACAAGATTTGTATAAAATCTTACTAAAAATGATAAGGGAAAAATCCGCTTAAGTTAAATTGAACCAAAATCAAATATGATTTTGCAGTAGAGGTTGGCTTATTTGGAATCTTTAGTCTTTTTGGTTTTTGGTTATTTTTTATCCTGCGATTTTGTGTTTTTTGATTTTGCAGATTGCGTTTTTGAAGGCTGTATTTTTGCAGATTGTGTTTTTGTGGATTTTGATTTTTTGTCTTGCTTAGATTTGCTAGATTCTTTTGTGTTTTTGGTTTTGTTAGCGTTGATAGATTTTTGTTCTTTTTTAGCTTGATTTTGTTTGATTTTTTCTAGCTTTGCTTGTGCTTGCTGTGCCTTTTTTTGTCTAGCTTTTTCTTGTTTTTCCCTCTCTTTTTCTAGGCGAGATTGCCTTGCTTTTTCTTGCTTTTGGGCGTTTGTATTTGCATTTTTATGGGCAGGCTTATCAAGTTTTTTTGCGCCAAACCAATATGCGTATTTTAGGTTTAGAGTCGTAGTTACGCCATTAAACCTATCTACATCTTTATCAAACGAATTTGCATAAAAAAGTCCATCATAGCCAAGACTTAGCTCGTGATTTTGCTTCAATATCCATATAAAATCTAACGCCAAGTTGCCATAAGCCAAAGGCAAGTTGATATTTCCCTCATTTTCAAAATTGCCAATCTTAAATTTTGCTTTTTGGGTGTGAAATACATTGTATCGCACGCCTGCTTTGAAATTTGTGCGAAAGATATTTCCCCACATTTTGTAGTAGCGCAATGCAAAAGATGCTTGAGGCAGATGCCACAAAATCGCGTTATGCCTTTCATTAGCCCCGATTTGTGTGGGCTTTTGTAGCACCAAATCTATGCTGGAGAGCATATCATAGCTTAGGGCGATTTCTGGGGATATGTGGCTATTAAATCTAAATTGATAAAAAGTGATTCCTGTGCGTATCTCTGCGCCCACACTCCACATAAGCGGGATAGATACCGCAGATGAGTTTGAAGCAAGATTTATGCTTTGTCCCGCTACATTCATATAAATGTTAGGAAAATCCACTCCCGCTCGCACATTTGCTTTGATAAAACCCTCCTGTGCTTTGGTATAAAAAGCAAAGGTTTTAAAATAATTCATTCCTGTTTGCAGGGCGTTTGTCTGCACGCGCATATTTTGTCCTAGCAGTTTTGTTGTGGTATTTACAAATTCATATCCTAGATAAGCCCCATAGATTCCGCGTCTTGATAGATTTTTTTGTATCCCAAAAAGTGCGCCTCCTGCTAGTTCTGTGGCGTTTGAAGTCCCCATATCTACAAGGCTAAGCGCGCTATAAGGCAGGGCAAAAAAGCGATAATCTCGCCTGCTTTGATAAGGGATAAATATCGCATCTAGCTGGTCGATAAGCTCAAGGTTGTTGTATGGTTTTAGATTTTGTCCCTTGCTTTGCTCTAGCGTTACTTGCGCGACTTTTTGTCGCACTTTGTCGATAGTGTCTTGGTTTTTTGCACGAGTGAGTTTAGAGAAGCGCGAAGAGCGAGCTGTAAGCCTAGTCATATCTTGTTGCAATGCTTTTAGCTCTTCCTCTTTAGCATAGTAATCATCGCTATGAAAAGTTTTTGTAGTCATCGTATCTAGGATATTTTGAGTCATCACGTCTCTACGCATATAGCTTAGGGTAAGTGCGCGATATAGGCTAGCACCTTGAGAAGTGCTTATATCTGCTTCTAGGCTAAAACCTTGCGCGTTTTTTACGAGTTTTACGCCTTGTCCGCCGATGATATGTGTGCTATTTATGTTGTATGGATAGTTGCCACCTAGTTTGCTAGCATTGGTGCTAGAGCCTGTTAGGATTAGATTTTCATATTTGTATTCCACGCCTTTTTTTGCATTATCACCTATGTTTATGATTATGCTTCTAGGGCGGACATTGTGCGTCATAGAAGCGGAATCTGATTTGGCAAGGATTAAATGTTGTTCTTTGGTGCTATCAATATTTATTGTATTTTTGGTAGTATCAGCAGGGTTTCCATTCCATTCGTTGCCACTATTGATAGTCAAAGATATGCCTTTTATTTCAAGTCTATCGACTTTTATGTCTATGGTGTTGCTACCAAAAGGGATTATGCCTACGCCTTGTTCTATGCCATTGATTGTCGTGCGCTCGCCTATGATTAGGGTTTTTATGTTGGATTCTCCATTATTATGACTGCTATCAGCTATTCCACCGCTTAAATTTCTTATAAATCCTGCCCCAAATATGCTAAGAGTATCCATAGTCCCCGTGATGATAAGCCCTCCTATCGTAGAATCTGCTACTTCCATAGTGAGACTCACGGGCAAATCAGCCCCGCTTTTTTGGTTTCTAAAATCAAAAATCGTATTTGGCGCAAGCGCATTGCGAAATCTTACATTATGCCACCTCGTGCTAGATTCATTTATCTTGCGAAAATAAGCGACTATCCTAGCGGGAGCTATGGTAGCACTCGTAGTGGCACTGCCTATGTGGTATTCTGTGGTGGTGTATGATTCTGTCTGGGTGAAAGTGGTGTTAAACGCAGCTTTGCTTAAATCGCTTGCAAAGATGTATCCATCGCAAGCGATTGTTTGTAACGATGGCTTTGTAGTGTCATAGATATGCCTGCAAGCAGCAGCATTTGCGCACTCAAAGCCTAGAGTTAGCAAAAACAATAAAATCCAAATATGGCTTATTTTTCGCATTTTATCTGCAAAGCCATATTTGATTTTTGGGATTTTGGGGTAGATTTTGTGGATTTTGTAGTTTTTGTTGCTCGTGTAGTTTTTGTCGTTTTTCTTTAGGGGGGGGGGGAGCAGATAAAGCATTATTGCGTTCCTTAAAATGAGTTTTAAAAACGAAGTTTTGTAGTGGATTTTGGGTTTTATGATTTTGTTATGGATTTTATTTGGTGGTTTATTTGGGTGGGTAAATGCTAAATCTTACGATTAAAAAAGAAAAGTTGATAAAAGAAATTTTGAATAAAACTTGGGTATTTTATCTAAATACTAGAATTTTTAGGCATATATTTTGGGTTTGGATTGGATTTGCAAGTATTTATAAGGGTTACCAAAGTTTTGCTATAATGCGCGGTTTTTATGCGTGTGTAAAAAACAAAATCACATTTTTAAAGGAGAAAAAATGCCAACAAAATCTACTACAAATCCACAAAACACACAAAAATCACAAAAACTGCAAAATCCTACAAAACAACCAAAACAATCAAAACCACTGCCAAAGCAACTAAAAAAGGGCGATAATGCCCCAGATTTTAGCCTGCCAAATGCGCAAGGAGCACAAGTAAGCCTAAAAGATTTTGGTTCAAAAATCGTAGTGCTGTATTTTTACCCCAAAGACAACACTTCAGGCTGCACCATAGAAGCGCAGGATTTTAGCGAGAGGCTAAGCGATTTTCTTGCCAAAAATGCCGTAGTAATCGGCATAAGCCCCGATAGCACAGCTTCTCATCAAAAATTTATCGACAAATACAAGCTAGCCCATATTTTGCTAAGCGATAGCGATAGGGCAGTGGCGAGTGCTTATTTTGCCTATGGCAAAAAGATGATGTATGGCAAGGAGGTGCAGGGGATTATCCGCTCTACTTTTGTTATCCAAAATGGCAAAATCTTAAACGCGCTATACAATGTCAAAGCAAAAGGACACGCCCAAGCTGTGTTAGAAATGATATAAATTTTTAGATTTTGTGCTAGATTTGTGGCGCGAATGCAAAATCTAAAAAAACCAAATCTAAAAAAGCAAAAGGGATACAATGGATTTTAGAAACATAAAACTTGCTGTTTTTGATTTTGATTCTACGCTTATGGATGGGGAGACGATTGATATATTAGCAAAAGATTTTGGGGTATGGGAGAGAGTGAGTGGGATTACCAAAAAGGCAATGGAGGGGGGGCTAGATTTTTTTGAGAGTTTGCAAGCGAGGGTAGAGCTTTTGAGCGGTATGAGTGAGGAACGCGCTAAAGAGATTTGTGAGAATCTGCCATTGATGGAGGGCGCAAAAGAATGCGTAGAAAATCTAAAAAAGCGCGGAATCATCGTGGTATGTTTTAGTGGTGGGTTTAGTTTGGCGACTAGGCATTTTGCTAAGATTTTGGGTTTAGATGCGGATTTTAGCAATATTTTGCACGCAAAAAATGGCGTGCTAAGCGGGCAAGTAGGCGGGGAAATGATGTTTGGCGACTCAAAAGGGGCAATGCTATGCAAAATCCAAAATCTGCTAGGCGTATCACAAGCACAAACAATGGCAGTGGGCGATGGAGCAAATGACATAAGTATGTTTGCAAACTCCGCTGTGCGCGTGGCTTTTTGCGCAAAAGAAGTGCTAAAAAAAGAGGCAAATATCATTGTGGAAAAGAAAAATTTAGTAGAAATTTTGAGTTATTTTAAATAAACATATTTTGTGCTTTTTGTGATTTTAAGACTACGCGTTTAATGCTATAAAATCTACAAATTTATTAAAAATACTAAGGTTTAAAATGCAATCTAAACAACTTTTTAATGCAGAATCTATCCCGTATTTGCGTGATTTGATAGAATCTCAAAAAGAGATTTTGCCTTTTGATTTGCTAGGGCGAAGTCTTTCTTATAATCCATATCCACCGCGATTTTTTGAGGTTTTTCCTACACTTTTAGATTCTACTTCGCCACTTGTAGATTCTACTTTGATAGGCAAGATAAACGCATTGCAAATTAGGGCGTTTGATTTTGCTGATTTTGCACATTTACAATCGCATATAAACGCCCAAAATGTGAAAATCATTTTTTTAGATATTGCTAGAGATAGCAGGGCAAAGCCTCGTGCGGAGGGCTTAGAGTGCATAAGCTATTTGCGACATTATACGGATTCTCTTATCGTATTAAAGGATTGTTTTTTGGATAATTATCAGATTTTGCAAGCGGTGGTTTTTGGCGCAGATGCGATATGTTTTAGCCATTTTTCTTTGCAAGGAAAGCTAAAAGGGCTAGTGGATTTTGCTTCGCATTTGGGCTTAGCAACTCTGCTAGAATCAACACATTTGCGCGATATAAAAGATGGCATTTTTGCTAAAGTGAGTGGATTTTACTTGCCAAATGAATGTTTTAGAGAGATTGCTCGCATTATCCCAAAGCGCAAGATTGTTTGCACAAATATCGCGCAAAATCAAACGCTTGGCAATGGTAGAGTGGATTTTGTGCTACAAGATTTTGAACTAATAGAATCTAGCAAAAATCATATTTTAAAATCTTAGTATCAAATTTTAGTGTTTGTCATTTTTTTTATTATTAGCATCAAGGTGTTTTATCTGCTTTTATCGTTCATTTACTAATCGTTTTTTTTTTTTTTTGTATTGTTTGCAATGTTAAAAAACCATACTAACAAAGGAGATGATTATGCTATCAATAGCTAGTAATTCAACACAAAATCAACAAGAAGTTGCGTGTCCAATATCCCAAACTGAATCATTGTCGTTTGTGCCACAAAGCAATATTGAAGAGGCTTTTGCGCTTGTTTCCCATATAGATTTTGCAAAATTAAATGCTAAATTGTGCAGTCATTATGGATGGGATAAATATGAGGTAGAAAATATTGGTCGTTTTTATAAAGAATGGCTTGTGTTGCATATTTGTTATCCAAATGTTTCGCTTGTCCCAAATGCGAGATTAGATGAGTATTGGCATGCACATATTTTAGACACTATTGCTTATACGCAAGATTGCTTAATGTTATTTGGTAAATATTTACACCATTATCCATATTATGGGCTAGAAGGCGATGAGGAGCAAAAAGAACAATCTTTTGAACTAACAAATAAACTATACCAGCATCATTTTAATCATAGGCTAAACAACACGCTTAACCCGTGTAAATCTACAGATTGCAGATAAAATGGCTTCATTACGCTTAGGCGATGAGTTAGGACGGGTTTTAAGAGAAAGGCTATCAAAAAGTGCTACAAAAGAGATAAAAAATGTTTTTTTAGATAAAAGACTAGCTTTTGTCTCTACGATACAACAGCTTTTAGATAAGCATTGCTTTGTCCATATTAGCAATGTGCCTTTTAGCCCAAGTAGAGAGGTTTTATCGGCAATTATTGCTTGTTTTGGAAATTTTAGACAACCTGTCGAAAATACGGACATTAGAATTGATTGCGACCACGATGGTTGCGCTATGGAATATTTGGAACTTCATAATGATGATGCGATTTTGCTTGATAAACAACCAACATTTGCGATACTGCAAGTGGCAGAAGAGTGTCCTTTAAAAAAACCATTGAATGGTATTGTCAAAGTAGATGATATAGTAAATTTTTTGGAATATAATGATGTTGATTTATTAAACAGGCTTTTAAATGCGGAAGTGCCTATGCTTTCAAGCAAAGTCCAAAAAATAATCAAACATAATAAGACTGAGCTGCATAAAGTTGGAGAGATATGCAATCGCACTACAATTTTACAAAAAGAAAATGGTATGTATATATCTAGGTTTAATTTAGGCAGAATTAGGTATTTTTACTATGCCAAAGGAATTAAGCAGGATTTTGCAGAAGCAAGTATGATTTATAGATTTTTAGAGGTGGCAAATTGTTTGAAAACAACAATGTATTTAAAGAAAAATGATTTATTGATATATAACAACAAAAGAACATTACACGATAGAGGAGAATGTGGTTTAGAGTTGAATTTGGATGGGTATATAAAATCTCGCAAATTTTATATAGCTTTTGCACTTTAAATGGGAGTATTTATGAGCGATTTTCATATAGAGTTAGCGCACCAAAAAATAGGATTTCATTCTAATCTGCCTTTTTGGATTTCTATGTTATCTCAAAGCAAAAAAATATTGCCTAGAAACAAAGTTTTTGATATTTTGGATTTTGGTTGTGGAGATGGATATTTTTTACAGATTATAGATTTATTTTTGGATTTTGATTATGCTTTAGGCGTGGATATAGATAAAGATTTGATTTGTCAGATAAAATCAAAAAACCAAAATACAAACATACATTACATTTATGATAATGAACAAAATAAAAAGCTACAAAAACTTCAAAAATCGTTTGATATTATATATTCTCAAGAAGTTTTATACACGATGCAAAAATTAAAATATCACGCCCAAATGGCATTTGATATATTAAAAAACAAAGGTTTTTATTTTGCGACTATGGGTTGCTATATTGAAAATCCTTATTACCAAAAAAGACGAGAGATTATCAAAAAAGATTCAACATATTCTATATATGATTATTCGCTCAATGAAGTTGCGGATATATTTCATAATGTTGGATTTGAAGTATGTATCAAAAAATTACCGATGGAATATTTTGCCGTATATAGCAAAAAGACTTCTAAAGATTTTGGCTCAATGTTTGATTTAGTAAATCATTGTAGCGATTATAAAATGTTATTTTGCTTTTATAAGGATATAGCGTGATAAAGATTATAAATGCCTACGAAAATAATCTTAAAAATATTACTTTGCATATCCCTGTAAATAAATTGACTTGTATAACAGGTGTAAGTGGTAGCGGTAAATCAAGTCTTATTTATAATGTTATTGCAAAAGAATCTATAAGGATTGAAAACATAGACAGTGGCAATGCTGGTTTGTATGATTTTGCCGTTAAACCTAAAGTTGATAAAATATCAAATTTGCCATATTGTGAAATTTTAAAGCAGAGAAATATTAGAGAATCTATTAGCTCTAATGTTGCTACAATCACGGGTTTATATGACATACTAAGAGAAGAGTTTGTCAAACAAGGGAAAATACTTTCTCCTAAGGGAAAAATTATAAACAAACCAACATTAGATGATATTTTAAAGTTTATACAAAAATTTTATGTTGATAAAAACTATTGTTTGTATGCAGTAGTATGTTTTGAAAAATATGGGTTGCTAGAATTAGAAATAGAGCTTTTAAAAAAATATCATATAGAATCTGTTTTGTATTGGACTAAAGATAAACGAATAAATGAGCGGAAATTATCATATCTAGAAAAACTAGGCAACGATTGTCATAATATTTTAGTTAAAATCCCACAAGCAAATGAAGCAAAAAAATACACAAAATTAGCATTATGTGGTTTTATGCTTGATTGCGATGGTGAAAAATTATATTTTGACAGAGATTTTTTTGATATAGATGATGGCAAAATCTATCAAAAAAAATCAGCTTCTTTATTAAGTTTTAATTCTACAAGCGTTGATAGTGGCAGGTGTGAAAAATGCGATGGAAAAGGGATAGTATATGGAATTTTAGAAAAAGAGCTATTTAATGAATCTGCAATATCAGAGCCTGATTTTATCAATTTACCTTTTCATAATGGTTATTATAAATATATATTATTAGATTTTCAAAAATTAACTCAAATATATAAAAAATACAACATTGATTCAAGTAAAAATTATTTTGAAATTTCGAGGGAATCGCAAATGATTATTTTAGAGGAATTTAGAAAAAGAATGCAAAAACATATAACTAAAGAACCTATAAAATTGTTTTTTGATAGCGTAGTATGTGATAAATGTAATGGTTCAAGATTAAATTATAAAGCAAATTCTATATATCTATTTAACAAAAATATCAGTCAATTTTTAGAGATGAGTGTTGATGAACTATATTTGTTTCTAAAAGATAAAAAACTTTATCACGAAAAAATTAAAAATATACTTCAATCATTAAGTTTGGCTACTTTAGGGTATTTGGCTTTAAAAAGAACTACTGACACTTTAAGTGGAGGAGAGTTACAGAGGTTAAAATTAGCAAATGTATTAAATTCAAAATACAACAATCTATTATATATTTTAGATGAACCTAGTTGCGGACTGCACTTATATGATAGTTCTAAGATGTTGTTTTTTATTAAGAATATTGTAGAATTAAATAATACGGTAATTATGAGCGAACATAATAGGTTTTTTATAGAAAAAAGTGATTATGTGGTTGAATTTGGACCAGATTCTGGTAAAAAAGGAGGTAATATCATAAAATATAATGATAAATTCTATAATCTTATTAGACATAAAACAAAGATAGATTTAAAAAAAGTTATTAAAATAAACAAGGTTAGTTTTAATAATATTAAAAATCAAGATTTTATATTTCCATTGGAATGTTTTATTGCAGTATCGGGCGTAAGTGGTAGCGGCAAAACTACTCTAGTAAAAGGCGTGCTATACCATATTTGCAAGCAATACCTAAAAAATCATATTTTAAAAACACAGATTGCAAAATCAGTAGAGGGGCTTAATTTTATTCGTGGCATATCAATATTTAATCAATCCCAAATTAACGCACAAACTAGAAGCATAGTGGCTACTTTTTTGGATATTTTTGATAATATAAGAGATGTTTTTGCAAACAATAATAACTTGTTTGATAAGAGTTATTTTAGTTTTAATCATAAAAATGGACAATGTGTAAAATGTAAAGGTTTGGGCGAATTAAATGAAGTTATATGCCCTTATTGTGTTGGAAGTGGTTATAAAAATGAAGTTTTAAATATTGAATATAATGGATTTCATATCAATGAATTATTAAATACTGATATTGAGAGCGTTGCTGAAGTATTTAAAAATAATACTAAGATTTTAACAGCTATTTATTATTTAAAAAATCTTAGGTTGGGACATTTAAGCCTCGGCAGGAAAACTACAACATTGAGTGGCGGAGAAGCCCAAAGATTAAAATTAGCAAAATATTTGATAAAAAATCATAGTCAAATAAAAAAAGGTGGCTTTATTTTTATCATAGATGAGCCAACTTCTGGGCTTGATGTGCAAAACATACATTATTTGTATAAAATTTTTGACGAACTCATTAAGTATAAAAATAGTGTAATTTGCATAGAACACAATTTAGACTTTATAAAAAATGCAGATTTTATAATAGATATTGGTAGATTTGCTGGAAACAATGGTGGAACAAATATTTTTAGTGGAACTTTTGAGGATTTTTTAAATTGCAACGAATCAATAACGGCTAGTTTGTTTAGAGACAAAATAATTGATTTTAAATGTTGCATCCCAAATGAAAATAAGCAAGTTAAAAAACAATATAACTTTGATAAAAATTGTTATGAGGTAGCAAAATTTCTTCTAGGGGAAGAACATTTCAAAATTGAAAAAATTTTTACTAATCAGTATTGTATTGAAGGAGAGCAAGATTATTTTTTCTTCAAAACAAAACAGGATTTAATAGATTTTGTAAAGACAATAGCCGTAAAAGCAATATTTTTTAATCCATACACACAAGAACTTCATAATTATAAAAAAGTGCCAAATAAAATAAAAAAAGCGCGACTTATTTTGTTTAGAAAATATAAAGTAGCTAATATTGAAAACGAATGGCAATGTAAAATCCAAATAAATGACATTAACAAAGCGTATGAATATGGATTTGGCTGGATAACCATACTAAAACAAGATGATAAGTTAATCCATTTAAGCACGCGTTTGGTGTCTATCAAAAATCAAATCATAGGAAGTAGAGTCATCAATCAAAATACTTTTAATATTTATTTTAATGCTTGCAGATATTGTAATGGCAAAGCTATTTTAAATAAATATGATGAAAATTTGATAATAAAAAATGAATATTTAAGCATTTTGGATAAGGATTTTTTAAAATTTGATTTGAATTTAAAATTAAAATCAACGATAAATTATTTTAAAAATGAGGGGTTGTTTGATTTTTCGTTACCTTACAATAAATTACAAGGAGAGCACAAACATATTTTTTGGTTTGGTTTTAGAGAATATGTCTTTTTAAAACAAGGCGGGAGAGAAAATGCTTTGAGCGACTACTATGAATGGAAAGGGTTATTTTTTTATATTTATCAACATTTAAGCATAATACAAAATTCAGAAGAAATCAAAAAATCCAAAACTGCTTGCATTTGTCCTTTTTGCGCGCAAGGTTTTAATAAAGAAATACTGTATTATCACTATAATCATAAACATTTATTACAATATTTGCAAAATTGATAAGGCTTAACCCACTCTAAGCGGAATTGCTCTCAGTATTTTTAGAAAAATTTGATATAAAATTTGTGTTTGCACTTGAATATTATATAAACTCTGTTTCTTTTGATTGAAGTATCAAATTCTCTTTTTAATTCCTTTAGAATTTAGCTAATCAATGTCTAGCATATTGACAAAAGTTTTTTTAATGTCTGTTATGTGCTTTTTGCTTTTTACAAAAAGGTGTTTAAGACGATAATGTTCCTTTGCTATACTGCGTGCGTTGCAAGCATGGCGGAGCAAAAGACTACCAAACTTTTTTCCAAACCTTTGTAAATAAAATCTCTTTTAGCAAATTTATAAATCGCCATTATGTTTGTTGTTGCTTTATAGATTTTGTTAGCTAGAATATTATTAAATGCTTGACTTTTAAGCCTATTTTGCTTATAATTTCGCCCTTGTGTCAGGGTAGCTCAGCTGGTTTAGAGCGCTGGTCTCATAAGCCGGAGGTCGGGAGTTCAAGTCTCCCCCTTGACACCATACTTCTTTATACTTTTTTATGTTTTGATTCAAGTAGATTTTATATCTTAGATAACCCTATTACTTAAACAATTATTTGCAATTTTTATACACGATTTTGTCATTATGCTCTCATTGCGTAAATATTTTGTTTTGTGTAGCAATCTACTTTGTTTTTATTGGTATAGATTGCCACGCGGATTTTGTCAAAAACCGCTCGCAATGACAGCAATCTTTATTAGGATAAAGATTGCGCAAACTCTCGCAATAACAGCAATGCAATCT